>NIZU01000041.1 GCA_003315675.1 Methanocorpusculum sp. MCE | reverse complement strand
GTCTTCCATAAAGGGTATGACGCCGTCGAGCGTCTGACCAAGATCGGTGACGTCCCCGCCGATGAAGACGTAATCCGGGTTTTCTCTATTGAAGATCTCATAGACGGTATCGAACTTCCCGTGAATATCGGTGATGAATACAATCTCTGTCATTGATTGTATATATCCGCGTCATAGGATATCAACTTTGCAAATGAGGGGGTACAGCCAGTTCTGATGCGGGGAAAAAGATGCACGCCCGCAAAAGAAACTCCTGCGTTTTACCGCCGTCATATCGGCCCTGCCGCGTACCAGCTTTGAAGTACCCTCACCTATATCATGGGTCAATTCCAATAATATAGGTCAATGCAGAGCCTTCGCGTTTGCTGGTATAAAAGCGTGTATATGACCGCACGTATTATTGCCAGTCCGGCCATCTCTGCCGTCTTATTTATCACGGAGATCGCCTCATCCTCGGAAAGGTCGAAGGAGGCTTCGATCTCCGAGAAGGTCCCGATGCCCGGAAGAGTATCCAGCGTGACGAGCGCACCATCGCACTGATAAATCTCCCGGTGTTTGACGACCTCGGCGGTCAGACAAAATCCGAGCCGCTCGAGGATCGTGCAGTATTCTTCGGTGTAGGAGAGATCGACAATGTGTTCGTCTTTGGCTTTGAAACCCTCGCGGCCGCCTTTGGGACCTTTGTAGGTCACTTACGGTGGCATGGCTTTCCCGCAGTTCTGGTTGGTCAGATACCGGATCCTGAGCGCTTCGTCGGTCACTGCAAAATCCCGGTGGGGAGCATTATAATACAGATCATGCTCCACCTGATCGGCGATCAGTTCCGCTCCGTTTTCGAGGAGCTTTGACCGGATCGGATCGAGGGACGGGACCTTGACTTTTATTTCTATTTCCAGAGCCATTGAAATATTATGTGCACGAGGAAATATCATAAGCATTTGCATATTCGATCCCTGCGGGAACTTATTATATGATAAAAGTAAGATAAACGTTACATGAAAAAGCTGATAGTCTTACTTGGACTTATGGCCGTCCTGTTTGTTGCCTGTGCAGGCTGTGTAAGTCCGAATGTGCCGGCAGTAAACAACACTACGACGACGATCGATCCGATCGTCGGGACCTGGCAGAGCACCCAGCCCTATCCAGTGAATGGCACTGATTACTACGTTATCTATGAACTTAAGGACGACAACACCGGATA
>NIZU01000040.1 GCA_003315675.1 Methanocorpusculum sp. MCE | reverse complement strand
GGCGTTGATACAGTGGTCTGGCAGGAGTTTCAGAGACAACTTGACCTGAAAGGTCTGAAAATTGAACAAGGTATGATTCAGGATGCAACGTTTGTGTATGCTGAACCCGGTCATTGTAAGAAAGACACGCCGCGAGGAGATCAGGCAAAAACACGACGGGATAAAGATGGAAAAATCATGTCCAAGAACGGCAAAATGCACTATGGCTATAAACTTCATACCATCATGGATACGACGCACGATCTTATTCGACGCATTGAAACCACCACGGCAAATGTTCATGATAGTCAGGTGGACCTCTCAGAAAAAGGGGAAGTGGTCTATCGGGATCGGGGATATCAGGGAGCAAAATGCAAGGGATATAGTGCCACAATGAAAAGGGGAGCGAGAGGGCATCCCATTGGCATACGAGATAAACTGAGAAATCTGCGAATAAGTAGGAAGAGATCAAAGGGCGAGAGACCCTATGCAGTGATCAAAAATGTTTTTCATGCAGGGTTGGTGAAGGTAACAACGCTGCAAAGAGTACGAGTGAAAAATATGCTGGCTGCATTTTGTTATAATATCTATCAGGTGAAAACGATTCAAAACAGAGTGTAAATTAAAAAAAACGTCAAGGAATAATGGGTATTCTTCTTTTTTTTGGGGGGGTGAGGGGGTATGGATGTAGCCAATCTTCCTTAAATCATGATTCACGTTAAAAAATGGGTTGATAGATATTCTCTTTATCTATTTGTTCTAAATCCTCTGAGAAATAACAGAGAACGCTTTCTATTGGATTATGAGCATAATCTTTATTTAATTTTTTAAATTCTTTATAATATTTGAGATTTTTTTTCAGATAAAATGTCTGGTTCTGCAAGAAGTTTGAGAGCAATGATTCTTCGATTTCCTTCTTTCACGATATATGTTCCTGACTCTATTGCATTAGGATATACTATTGGAAGTTCATACGGGACATAACCCATTTCTATGAGGCTTTTTGTTAACTCAATTATTGACTCTCCTTCTTTATCCATCATTTCAAAAATAGCAGCATGTTGATTTTCTACAGGATCCAAACGAGGATTCTCAATATCTAGCAAAAGATTTGGTACAGCTATCCATTTTGTTTCAATATTATCACTCATTTTATATCTCCAACGTTCAATTATTATTCTCTCCTATTTATATCTGTCTCTAAAATTCTAATCAATATTATCCTTGGTGAGTAAAGAATGTGATAAAAATATGACAAACCTTAGATTTTTTCGGTTAAGATTTTAATTGATAACTAATCATCTTTTCCGCGTAGTGATGTACTATCGAAATTAGGGTCCTTGGTTAGTTTAGGGAGTTGTAGCTTCTTAAGCTCACTTACTAAACTTATCCTCTTTCCCGAGCCCCACTCACTACCACCACAAACCCGCATCCCACTCAAATATCCTCCAACCCCGACGACTCCGGGTTGACATCAGACGGCAGACGTCACCTGTCTTTTCAGAAAAAAGAACTACCCTGAAAAATCGAGCCACACTCTCCGTCAGAGAGATGCGATGCCAAAATACTCTTGTGTAATTTCTTTCTTTCTAAAACTATATATATTTAACACAAAGTCAAAAAAAAAGAAAGAATAAAAAGGTCCCAAAAAATTCCAGGGGTATCTGTTTTCCATAAAAACAACCTGACGTCTGCCGTCTGCCGTCAACCGTGAAGAAGGATTACAGAAACACGCACACGTCTGTCGACTTGCTCGACTAAGATTCGTGACTCCCCCACAGTCGCAAATCAAAGATTTGCTCGCAAGTCTCTCGACTTGCTCGGCTGAGTTCGGCGACTCCGTCGCCAACCCGCCTCCGCCAAGGTCGTCCGCGTTCCACGTCCAACCCGAACTCGCAAGTTTCCTTCGAAAACTTGCTCAAGCTAAGGCAACCCCTTCGGGGTAGCCCCCAACAGTCGCAAATCAAAGATTTGCTCGCAAGTCTCTCGACTTGCTCGGCTGAGGGCGAGCCTGGCGGCTCGCCCCGCCAATCAAGTATTTAATACCCATCCGCGCCAAATATTACCCCATGACCAATAAGCCCACTGTCGTTACGTGCGGTCTGCCCTATACAAACGGTTTTTGCCACCTCGGGCACCTCCGGACGTACATCCCCGGCGATTTCTACGTACGCTACCTCCGGCGTCTCGGCGACGACATCGTCTTTATCTGCGGATCCGACAACCACGGGACCCCCATCGTCGTCACTGCCGAGGCCGAAAAAACCACGCCCCGCGCCGTATCCGAAACATACCACGCCCACTTCGACGCCGTCTTCAAATCCATGGGCATCGCATTCGACCGGTTCGGGATGACCGATGATCCGACCAACCACCACCGGACCGTCTCCATCCTCCAGACCCTCATCGACCGCGGATATGTTTACGAACGGACCATCCAGCAAAGCTACTGCCCCAAATGCAAACGCTTCCTCCCCGACCGGTACGTCGAAGGCACCTGCCCCTACTGCGGAGAACACGCACGCGGCGATGAATGCGACTCGGGATGCGGCCGGCACCTCGAACCCGGAGAGATCCTCGACCCCGTCTGTGCAACCTGCGGGACCAAAGCCGAACTCCGCGAGCAGAAACATTACTACTTCAAGCTCAGCAGCTTCCGTGACTATCTTCTGGAGTATCTGCCGACCCTCGGCGGAACGCTGAACGCAAGAAACTACGCCATCGGCTGGGTAGAAAACGAGCTCAAAGACTGGTGCATCACCAGAATGATGGACTGGGGCGTCAAGTTCCCGGGATCCGACGACCACGTCTGTTATGTCTGGGTCGATGCCCCGATCGGATACATCTCCTTCACCGAAGAGTGGGCAAATGCGACCGGAAACAGCTGGCAGAAATACTGGTGCGAGGGAGACCGGGTCCACTTCATCGGTTCCGACATCATCTATCACCACTGCGTCTTCTGGCCGGCAATGCTGCACGGAGCCGGGTATCAGCCGCCGTCCGCGGTCGTTGCGAGCGGCATGGTCACGATCGACGGCGAGAAGTTCTCCAAGTCGAAAGGAAACGTTGTCTGGACCAAAGATGATTATCTCGACAAGGGCCTGCCGGCGGACTATCTGCGGTATTATCTCCTCGCTTATACGAGCCACACCCGCGAACTGGACTTTTCATGGAATGAGTTCCAGGCACGGATCAATAACGAGCTCGTGAACACGTTCGGGAACTTCGCGAACAGGAGCATGAGCCTGGTCAAGACCAAGTTCGGCGACGTGCCGCAGGTCCCGGTCGAGGCGGAAATCTTTGCCGAAATAGAACGCTCGCTTGCCGGAATCGAAGAGGCGGTTCGCGCCTTCGAGTTCAAGGCAGCGGTCGACGGCATCCTTCTTCTCGCGGCATACGGAAACGGATACATCTCGAACGCGGCACCCTGGAAGCTGATCAAGGAGGATCCAAACGCAGCTGCACAGATATTAAAGAACTGTCTCCAGATCGTGAAGGCGTGCGCTCTGGTCATGCAGCCGGTGATGCCGGCGTCTTCCCACAAGCTTTGGGAGATGCTCGGCTATACCGATCTCGTGGAAACCCGCCCGATCAGCGATGCGCTGGTTCCGTTCGAGAACACGACACTTGGCGATGTGAAGCCGCTGTTTGCGAGAATCGAGGACAAGCAGCGTGAGGAGATGGAGGCTCTGCTTGCGAAGCGGGCAGAGGATTCGAAGAAGAAAGCAGCAGGAAAAGATACTATGGAAGCAGTAATAGAACCAATCTCGGAAGAGATCATAACAATAGACGATGTGGCAAAGCTCGATCTCCGTGTGGGAAGGGTCGTGAAAGCGGAGAGAGTTCCAAAGACAACGAAACTTCTGCGTCTGCAGGTGGATATCGGGACCGAGGTCAGACAGATCGTCTCGGGCATCGCCGATGTCTATACGCCTGAAGAGATGGTGGATAAGAAGATCATCGTGGTCGTGAACCTGAAGCCGGCGAAGTTCCGGGGCGAGGAAAGCAACGGGATGCTGTTTGCCGCAGGCGAAGAGGCATCGCTTCTTGTTCCGCTGAAGGATGTGCCGGAAGGAACCAAAGTCCACTGATCTTCAAATTCTTTTTTTCTTGCATAGAATATGCAACCTGCTTGTATCGTGAGTCACGAACTTTTCAAAATACCCCTACATTCTATGGTCTTTTCTGCTTCGGAGTGTGGGGAAGTATATTTGCCAATGGTCAAATTCAGGTTTCAATTCGTTCCGGATACGGAACGGAGAAAAAAAGATTTTTGAAAGAAAATCACTTGCGTTTATTCTTGGTTTTCATTCCTTTGATATCAGCCTTTTTCGGAAAATGCTCACTGGGTCTCTTTTTATCGGTCTTATCTGCAAATCGGATGGAGTTGTCATCGAAATCTACAAAATCAAATGCCATTATTTTCTGTATGGTATTTTTTGGACATAAATTTATTCTCGCACGCAGAACTCAGATCCGCAGTCAGAGGGAAGACGCCTCACTCTTCGGCGGCCTTGGCCGGTTTATCCGAGTATTTGATAAAAAGCGCGAGGATCGGACAGAGAATGGTCGGTACGATCAGCAGAAACATCGCGTCCGGCAGGGAACCCATGACATCCGCCGCCCACCCAATCAGGGCCGCACCAACTCCGCCGATCCCCATCGAAAGACCAAGCGTGAGACCCGAGGCAAACCCGACACTGCCCGGAAGAAGATCCTGGGTCATCGTCACCGAGGCCACATAACAGAAGCTTGCAAAGAATGCATACAGCATGATCCCGGCATACATCGACCACCCGGTCGTGAGGAATATCAGGCAGAAACACGGGACCGCACAGAGAAATCCGAGAATCAGGACCTTCTTTCGGCCGAACCGGTCGGAAAGATAGCTGCCGGCCACCTGTCCGAACACGCCGGAGAACAGCATGACAGAAATGATGACTGACGTCGTGAAGGCGTCGATCCCCTGATACCAGAAGAGAAGCAGTGTCGGCAGATACGTGATGACCCCGACATACGCCCATGCCCGCAGAGCACACACCGTCACAACCAGACCGGCCGTTATCCACCAGTTGTTTCCATGGACCTGTTTCTTTTCGACCGGCTCTTTTTTGATCGGCTCAACAGTTCCGGTGCGGCGGTCATTCCGGTAGATCCATGCCGCCCCGACGATTCCTGGAACCATCATCCAGGCGACCGACGGCAGACCGCCGAACGTAATGAAAAGCCCGGCGATCATCGGGCCGAGCGAATAACTGATGCTTCCACTCGTGGTAAAGATCGAGTTGTACAATCCCTTCTTTGCAGGAGGACTCAGTTTATGGACGAGGGCCATCGCTGAAGGATGGAAGAGGGCATGACCGACAGCCGCACCGCCGACAAGCAGCAGGACGATCAGGTAGTTGTTCGCCAGAACGGACAGGGAGATCCCCACACTGCCGAGCAGAACGCAGAACGGCACGCTGACCCATTTACCGGTCCGGTCTCCGTAAAGCCCGATAAACGGCTGGGTGACCGACGAGACGACATTGAATACGGTAACGACAAGCCCTGCAAGCAAATACGAGAGCCCCATATTGGTAATGAGGAGAGGGAGAATCACCGGCAGGATCGGCGTATACAGATCGATCAGAAAATGACCGCTTATTGCTCCGGTAATTTTAATATCGTAGGTATGACGCATGGAGTCGCCTGAAGATGAGTATTGATAGTCACGCATTCTATTTATTTGTTTAATCTTACGTTTGTTGAATTTCAACAAATATTAAGCATACGAATGTGCTAAATCTGTTAATATAGTATTACAAATATAAAAATAATTATAACCTTGGTGTGTTGTTATGAAAAAACGTATTTTCGAGGGCCTATCCGTCAACGGATTTGCCGCACTCTGTATTGCGGGCGTACTGATTGGAGCTATTGTAATCTGTGCCGGCTGCGTGCAGTCAGGCAACGATGACAGCA
Source organism: Methanocorpusculum sp. MCE (assembly GCA_003315675.1). Classification (GTDB taxonomy): domain Archaea; phylum Halobacteriota; class Methanomicrobia; order Methanomicrobiales; family Methanocorpusculaceae; genus Methanocorpusculum. The sequence continues at coordinate 17,383 of NIZU01000040.1, read as the reverse complement.
CGCTTCGCGTCGTCATGAACTTCGGTCCCGACTCAAGCGGCAGTCTTGACCCTGCCAATGGGTAGGAGGGTTGGTATGTGCGGGAAGCGGGCATCTACGAAACGCTTTTCTACGATGACGAAAACATGGAACTCAAACCCGAGCTGGCAACCAGCTACATAGCATTGGGCGAGACCGAATGGGAAATCACGCTTCGCAAGGGCGTAGTCTTCCACGACGGAACGCCGTTCAACGCCGACGCGGTGATCTATTCGTTCAACCGGGTCTTTAACTCCTCGAACAGCCGTTAGTCCGAGTATTCGTTCATCAAAGACGTGAGAAAAACGGACGACTACACGATCGTAATCGAAACGACCGAACCGTATGCTCCGCTCATCGCCTCGCTCGTCGACCCGATCATGTCGATCATCAGTCCGAACATCGTCGATGTCGACAAGCAGCCGGTTGGGACCGGACCCTATGCGTTCGTTTCGTTTGAATCGGGTGCAAGCATGGATCTCGTCAGAAACGACAAGTATTGGGGCGGCACGCCGAAAGCTGCGAAACTCTCCATGATCTACAACGCCGACGCAACCGCACGAACGCTTATGCTGAAGTCCGGCGATGTCGATATCACAAAGGATATTCTCCCAAGCGAATATGCTTCCCTGAAATCAGGCACCTCCACCGATGTGGCATCCAAAGAGACGCTTCGGACATATTTCATCTACATCAACGGCGGAAAAGCTCCGTTCGATGACGTGAACGTTCGCCAGGCCCTCAGCTACGCACTGAACCGTCAGGAAATCGTGGATACCGCGCTTGAAGGCGTGGCGGGTTCTCCTGCGGTAGGTATGTTTACGAATACCATGCCGTGGAACGCAAACGACAAGATCACCAGCTACGACAACGATCAGGCAAAAGCTCTTGAACTCCTTGCCAAAGCAGGAATCACCAAAGGAACCGATGGGAAACTGTATTATAACGGCGAACCGTTCACCATCGAGATAATGACCTATACGAACCGTGCGGCCCTTCCGGCATGCCTGGAGGTAATCGCGGCCCAGTATGAGAAGCTCGGCATCACGGTCACGACGAAACACGCCGAATCGAGCGCGATCAAAGCAGACGTGAAATCGGGAACCTACGATATGGCGCTCTATACTTGGGTCACGGCGCCAACCGGGGATCCGGACTACTTCATCAGCGGTCACTATCTCTCGACCGGGACATACGCCTCCGGCTGGACCCACTACTCGAACCCGCAGATGGATGAATGGATCCTTGCCGCACGGTCGACCTTTGATCAGACCAGGAGAGCAGAGCTCTACGACAAGATCCAGGAACAGGCGCAGATTGACTGCCCGCTCATCTTCGTGTTCTATGCAGTGGAAAACGATGCGACGCGTTCGTCGGTAACGTGATACACCATTTACCCCAACGACTACACGCTCGTAACGAAAAACATCGCTGTTGTATAATACAGCGGATGCCGGATTTCCCGGCAGTTTCTTTTTTTAATAACCGGTAAATCGGCAATATCCACCATGCGATGTAAAAATAAATGAAAACCACCTATTACTACTTTAGTCTCTAATACTACACGATGTACCAAAGGAGGGTGAGTTAATCACGGATACGAAAGAAAAATCAAAAACTGCTTTTAATCAGCAGGCTGCCACGTATGACGAAGATATCTATGGAAAACATGCACGAAATCTTTACCCGGCTTTATTAAAAAGCTTTCATCGCTTGAATACGATAAGGTTCTCGATTTGGGCTGCGGAACAGGAGAGGTAATGCGGGCGATTATCAGTGAAACTCCTGAGAAAAACGTATACGGCATCGATATTTCTGAAAACATGGCACGAAAGGCCAAAGATAAACTGAAAAACGGGGCTTCGGTCAGCATTGGAGATTCCGAACATCTGCCGTATGCGGATGAAGTGTTTGATGTGGTCTATTGTAATGATTCCTTTCATCACTATCCAAAATCTGAAATGGTAATGGCAGAAGTGTCCCGGGTTTTGAAACCGGGAGGCACTTTTATCATTGGTGACTGCCGGCAACCGTTTCTCAGCAGAACGATAATGAATGCTTTCATGCGTTTCAGCAATGAGGGAGATGTCAAAATATATTCTAAACGTGAAATCTGCAGCATGCTTGATCAATATTTCCATGATACCGTCTGGCAGAAAGTAAATCACACTTCATTCATAGTTTCCGCAGTAAAATAATCAAATTACGAGGCACAGAATCACCCTTCTGAATACCTGATTTCCCGGAACCCACACTTTTTTATTACGATTAAATTTTACGTATATTTTAGAAACATACGAATAAATTATACTCATTAATATAATATTACAAATACATAATATATTCACACTAGCTGGTGAAAAATATGCAGTCTGATTTTCAAAAGAAGTTATTGTTTATCGGTATCGCGGCTCTTCTTCTTGCCGCGGTATGCGTGGCTGGATGCGTCCAGTCATCGGATTCCGGAGAAAAAGTACTTCGTCTCGTGGAGATCGAAGGGCCGGATACCGGCGGCAGTCTCGACCCGGCAAACGGCTGGGAAGGCTGGTATGTCGCAAAGGCGGGAATTTACGAGACATTGTTCGCCTATGACAAGGATATGATCCTGCAGCCAAAACTTGCAACCGGATACACACTTTTGAACGACACGACGTGGGAGATCACCCTCAGGAAAGGTGTTACGTTCCACGACGGAACCACGTTCAACGCCGATTCGGTTCTGTATTCTTTCGAACGTGTTCTCAACGAATCGAACAAACGTGCATACGAGTATGCATTCATCAAAGATGTCAGAAAAATCGATGACTACACGATCGTTATCGAAACAAACGACAAATATGCCCCGCTGATCACATCGCTCGTCGATCCGCTCATGTCTATTGTCAGCCCTAACATCGTCGATGTCGACAAACAGCCAATCGGAACCGGTCCGTTTGTCTTCTCCGCATTTGAACCCGGAGCAAGTCTGGATGTCGTGAAAAACGAGAATTACTGGGGCGGCGACGTCGGGCTCGAAAAAGTGTATACAACCCACATCACGGATGCGACCTCGCGCACGCTCCTCATCAAATCGGGCGATGCCGACGTTGTCCGCGATATTCTCCCAAGCGAGTATAATGCGGTAAGCAACGGATCAGACACCTATGTCGAATCCAAAGCGATGCTGCGCACATATTTTATGTACATCAACGAAAACAAAGCACCGTTTAATGACGTCCGCGTTCGTCAGGCGCTCAGTTATGCAATAAACCGGCAGGAGATCGTCGACACAGCACTTGAAGGCGTCGGCGGCGTCCCCGCGGTCGGTCCGTTCTCGTAATCCTCTCCCTGGAATGCAAACGACGAGATCGAAGCATATGCATACGACAAGGAAAAAGCGTTGGCTCTCTTAGCCGAGGCGGGCATCCTGCCGGGGGATGACGGCAAACTGTATTACAACGGCGAACCGTTCACCATCGAGATAACGACCTACTCCAAACGTGCCGCCCTCCCGCCGACGCTGGAAGTAATCGCCGCAGAGTATGAAGACCTCGGCATTACCGTAAATACGCGGATCATGGAAAGCAGTGCAATCAAAGGTGACGTCGCTGCAGGGAATTACGACATGACGATGGCCGCCAGGTCAACTATGCCGACCGGGGACCCGGATTACTTCTTAACCCCGATATTTTTCTCGACCGGGTCCTATGCATCCGGATGGCTGCACTACGCCAATCCGACGGTCGATGCCCTTATCCTTGAAGCACGGACCACCTTCGACGCCGAAAAGAGAGCCGAACTTTACGACGAGATCCAGAACATCACCCAGAACGAGGTCGGACTGATCTATCTGTTCTATGAATCCCAGAACTGGGGAATCAGTGATGCGGTCTCGAATATTGAGATTTACCCGAACGAATACACCATGATGACGAAAGACATCACCATCGCCTGAGTATCATGTCGAACGAAACAATCCGTCAGCACTGGAATGAACTGAGTCCGGGATACCGGAAACAGTATCATGCACATCTCGATGAGGAGATCGATCTGATGCAGAGCTGCTTCAAAGAGTATCTCCCGGAAAAACGCCCCTTAAGGTTTTGGACATCGGCACAGGTCTTGGCATTCAGGCAATGACCTTTGCAGAATTAGGTCCCCAGGTCACCGCTCTTGATCTCTCCGAGGAGATGCTCGCACGTGCCGAACAAGGCGCTGCAGCCCGCGGTCTTTCCATCGATTTCCATCAGGGAGATGCGGAAAACCTGCCGTTCGCCGACAACAGTTTCGATGTCGTCGTGAACATGCATCTTCTGTGGACCCTGACGGACCATGAAAAATTTTTCCGGGAATGCAGACGCGTTCTCGTCCCGGGCGGCAGGATCTTTGCGATAGACGGTCACTGGTTCAAACCCGATGACCGGGAAACGGAAGAGGGTTCGGCGAAGATCCGGCAGTATCTTCCTCTCTATAATGCGAACACGCCGGAACAGATCGCGTGCCTCGTGGAAACCGCTGGTTTCTCCGAGGTCTTCTGGAAATATCTCCCCGCGTATGCCGACTACATGCAGAGATGCGACCCGAACGGACGGGATTATCAAACGACACCGTATTTTGAAACAGGAGTAAAAGCATGATTAAAGACAAAATAGCCGATTACTGGAACTGGCGAAGCACCAGCTACCACGAAGAATATATGGGCCGCATCACCGATGAGATTGATCTCTGGGAACAGATCTTTATGCCGATCATTCCAGCGGGAAAGCACCTCAACGTCATCGAGGGCGGAACGGGACCCGGCATTCTTGCGCTCGATCTTGCAAAGATGGGGCACACTGTTACCGGGATCGATCTCTCTACCGAAATAGTCAAAAAAGCACAGGCCCATGCAGAAAAACTCGGCCTTACGGCAGCGTTCTGCGAGGGCGACGCTGAAAATCTCGACCTTGACGCAGGCTCCGCCGATCTCATCATCAGCAAATATCTGATGTGGACCCTGCCGCACCCCGATGCCTTCCTTAAAGGAGCGAACAGGATCCTTGGACCGGGCTGCCAGATAATAGCCGTCGACGGGGTCTGGTATTCCGGCGAAAAGGATCATACAGCACCGAACAAACCCTACTCGGCATTCTTCGACGCATGCTATGAAGAAGTCAGGCCGAACCTCCCTCTCGGCAAAGACAACACGCCTGACAAGGTCGTCTCCCTCATTACGGGTCACGGATTTTCCGACTCAACGTGGCGGTATCTTGACGACTATCAGGCGTTCCTGAAATCGATCGACACCGGCGAAACTACGGTCACCCCCTACATTGTCTCTGCAAAGAAAACATGCTGAGAGAATACTTCATCCGAAGACTGCTGTATCTGATTCCGAAACTCATCTTCATCTCCTTTTTGAGTTTCTCGCTCATCTACATCGCACCGGGCGATCCGGCTGAAATCATGATGACGAGCCCCGGCGGATGGTTCAGCGAAGAGGCGGTCCAGCAGTTCCAGGTAGCCCACGGTCTTGACCAGCCGTTCATCGTCCAGTACATCACCTGGCTGGAAAATGCGGCGACCGGCGATCTTGGGTACTCCTACATGAGCGAACAACCCGTGTTCGAAACCGTGATCAATGCATTCAAAAACACGCTGACCCTTTCGGTTCTCGCACTCGCCATCGCTTTGATCATCGCGATCCCGCTTGGGATCATATCGGCGGTCAAACACAACACGATCGTCGACAGTATCTGCCGGTTCGGTGCACTCCTCGGCGTGTCCATGCCGAACTTCTGGCAGGCATACCTTATGATCATCGTGTTTTCCGTCATCATTCACTGGCTTCCGGGAGGCGGATTCGGGCACGGGACCTATATTGCCTATATGATTCTGCCCGCCCTCGTTCTTGGGACCGGCTCGGCGGCCGTGATGATGCGGATGGTCAGATCGAGTATGCTCGATGTGCTTGGAAAAGAGTATATTCAGACGGCCAGGGCAAAGGGCCTTTCCGAAGCGACGGTTTTGATGCGTCATGCGCTGAGAAATGCCCTTGTTCCGGTCATCACGGTTATCGGTCTCTCGATCGGTTTTCTCTTAAACGTGTCCGTTGTCGTGGAAACGATCTTCGGCTGGCCGGGTATCGGGAATCTTGTCGTAAGTTCGATCCTTTCGTACGACTACATGATGATCCTGGGTTCCATCCTGTTTGTCGCGATCATCTTTCTGATCATCAACTTCATTGTCGATCTGCTCTATGTCTGGGCAAATCCGGAGATACGGTATGATAGAACTTCGTAAGTATCTCAGGAACCGGCAGATCACGATCTCCCTCATCATTCTTGGGGTTCTGATCTGCATGGCACTGTTTGCAGACGTGCTTGCGCCGTACGATTACACGATCAAAAATCTCTCGGAACGTCTGCAGCCCCCGTCTTTAGCACATCCGTTCGGGACAGATCAGTTAGGAAGAGACATTCTCTCGATGGCAATATTCGGGGCACGGGCCTCGCTTTCGGTCGGATTTATCGTTGTCGGGGTCTCGCTCGCGATCGGGCTGACTCTTGGGATCCTCGCAGGATTTTACGGCGGCTGGCTGGATGAAGTCATCATGCGGCTGACGGACAGTTTTCTCGCGTTCCCGTCGATGTTTCTTGCCCTCGCAATAACGGCGTTTCTCGGGCAGGGGATCGAGAACATGATCCTTGCCCTGATCATCGTCGAGTGGACCTCGTTTGCCCGGGTCGCACGCGGGGCAACCCTCGATATCAAATCAAATGGCTATATGCACGCGGCGAGGTGGGTCGGCGGTTCCAACATCTATATCATGGGAAAACATCTCATGCCGAACATCGTCTCGCCGGTCCTTATCATGGCGACTCTCGGCATCGGAAACGTGATCCTCGCAGCAGCGGGCTTGAGTTTCCTTGGACTCGGCGTCCAGCCTTCCACCCCCGAGTGGGGAGCAATGCTGAATGCTGGCCGGACCTATGTTACGACCGACCCGTATCTGATGATCTTCCCGGGCCTTATGATTATGATAACCGTTCTTGCATTCAATTATTTCTGCGACGGACTGCGGGATGTTCTCGATCAGAAGATGACCAAAACAGAACTGGAAGGAATAATATGAGCTGCATACTGAAAGTGACGGATGTCTGCGTCCATCTCGCGACGGAAAACGGATCGGTCAGGGCAGTGGACAATGCCTCCTTTTCGATAGATGAGCATGAGACGTTTGCCCTTATCGGGGAATCCGGATCCGGAAAATCTATTCTTGGCCTTGCAGTGATGCGGCTTCTTCCCGACAATGCGGTTTTTTCGGGAGATATCTCGCTTGCGGAAATCTCTCTTACGGATTTGTCCGAAAAGGAGATGCAGAAGATCAGGGGAAAAACGATCTGGTCGATTTTCCAGAATCCATATCTTTCGATGAACCCGGGGATTCGGGTCGGGGACCAGATCGCAGAGCCTATGTGGACCCATCTCGAGATGACGAAGGAGACCGCCCGGGAAAAAGCCGTTTCGCTTCTGGAAAGGTTTTCCATCATGCCTGGTAAAACCCGGGCCCGCGAGTATCCTTTCCAGTACAGCGGAGGCATGCTCCAGCGGGCCATGGTCGCCATGGGGACGGCGGCAAACCCTCAGCTGATCATTGCGGATGAACCGACGAAGGGAGTGGATTCCCTCCAGAAACAGGAGATCGCCGAGACGTTTCGACGTGTCACCGCCGGGGATGTGCCTTTCTTTTGATAACGCACGATATCGATTTTGCCAAAGCGATGGCAAACCGTATCGCGGTAAACTACTGCGGAGAGATACTCGAGATCGCTCCGACAGAGATGTTTTTCAAAGAACCGCTGCATCCTTATTCCCGTGCCCTGCTCGACTCCCTGCCGGAACGCGGGATGCACCCGATCCCCGGCCCGTCCCCGTCGATGATCGGGGTACCTGACGGATGCAGATTCCATCCGCGGTGCCCTTTTGCAGACGAAAGATGCAGAACTGAAAAACCGCCGATGACTGAAATGAACAAACGATCCGTGAGGTGCTGGACATATGCTTAGAGGAGAGGAGCTGAGAAAAGTCTATACGTCCGGGATCATTTCCGTGACGAAGAAAACCGCCGTGGACCGGGTGAGTATTTCGATCGGCAAAGGCGAGACGATCGCGATCGTCGGGGAGTCGGGGTGCAGGAAGAGCACGCTCGTGAAAATGCACACCATGCAGCTTCCGGCAACCGAAGGCGAGGTGTATTTTTCCGGCGAGAAACTGACCAGTATGGAGTGGAAGGAACTTCGACAGCATATCGTGAAGTTCCAGATGATCCCGCAGAACCCGGACGATGCAGTGGATCCGCGGTGGGAGCTTGGAAGGTCGGTGGCCGAGCCGCTGGTGCTTTCCGGGACGTATTCGCGTGAGGAGATAGCCAAAATCGTGCCTGAGCTCCTCGCAGAAGTCGGACTCGGACCGGAGTTTATGGGCCGATTCCCGCATCAGGTGAGCGGCGGCGAACTGCAGAGGATTGTGATCGCCCGGGCCCTGGCACTGAAACCGGATCTGCTGATCTGCGACGAGGCGACCTCGATGCTGGATGTTTCCGTGCAGTCGTACATCATGTCCCTCCTGAAGGATATCCAGAAGAAGAGAAATATTGCTTTAATCATCATCACGCACGATCTGGTGTTTGCAAACGCGGTTGCAAATCTGACGTATGTGATGTTCGGTGGAAATTCGTTGAGATAGGGGAGGATGTGTTCACGCATCCGCTTCATCCTTATACCCAGGCTTTATGGGATGCGGCCCATTACCGGGAAATGGCGGTACTTCCCGGCGAAAAGCCTCCGATCCCGGAAGAGGGCTGCAGATATTACGACCGCTGCGCTTTCCGCGATGATCTGTGTAAGGAAATGCTAGTCTTACGAGACATCGACGGACGAAAGGTTCGCTGTGTTCATCCGCTCAGGGATACGTGATCGAACGCAGGCCCTGCGGCAGGATTGAGCGGAACTTAATCAGATTCTTTTTTGAAACCACCCCATTCCATGGTTTTTTACGATTTTCTCCAGTATTATCAGATGATCCATATATTGTAAGAAAAAGACAGGTTAAATATATATATACGAATATAGCCATCACTACAATTATTGAGGACGAAAAACATGACAGAAACTCAGAAGCCGGAGGCACAAAATGCAAAACAGGAGGAAACCGGCAGGCAGGACTGCGGAACAAATGCTTGTTACGGTCTCGTTATCGCACTCGTCGGACTGATAGCATCATTCCTGATTGCATGGATCATGCTATGGTTTGGCATGAGAACGGCGAGTGATTTAGTGGCAGTGATCGGAGCATTCACCTCAGTTACCGTAACGCTTACTGGATTTTTCTTTGGCCAGAAAATAGAATCAGCCAGCAGAGAAAACACGGAAAACAGGCTTTCGGCATCCATGTCTGATTTGAGCTTGGAAAAGACAAAAAATACAGAAATAACAAAGAAATTATATGAGTCAGAGAATAAAAGTAATCTACTTATTCAACATGCGAGTAATTATGAGAATGTGATAAAGATAGTCAAGAAGAAGAAATTAGAATTAGATAAAAAAGCGACGAGGACAGAGAACGGCGACGCTGAAAATCTACTTAACGAGATAATGGATTTATTGGACCTACCAAAGATGCCAGAAGATGTCTAGAAAAGCCGCACAATCAATGAAGACTAAGTGAAACTATCCTAACGAAAATCCAGATTCCCCCGCCTTTTTTAGATGAGGTTCAGCCTATCAGAAGACCGATGCAGAAGATCCACCCGATGTACACTGCGGCCGCGACGAGAGTCATCGGCAACCCAACTCTAAAAAACTGCAGGAAGGCAAAGGTCTCGCCGTTCTTTTCCGCATGCTGGAGAATGATCACGGTCGAAGCGGCGCCGATGATCGTAAGGGATCCGGCGGCCGTGCATCCAGCAACGAGCGTCATGTACAGAGGAATACCCGACCCCTCGAGGAGCGGGAGGATCAGTGCCACGAACGGCACATTCGAGATGATCTGGGACACGATGACCGTTGATGCGAACAGGACGGGGATCGAGGTAATTTCCGAAGGCAGGATGGTCTGGATGAACCCGGAATTCCAGACCGCCGCCATTAAGACGAACATGGACGCAAAGAACAAAAGCGTCGACCAGTCCACGGCCCGGAGAAGCTCCACCCGTCTCCGGGAAAAAAGGAGAAGGGGCAAAGCCGCGGCTGCTGCAATAATCACGAACGGCATCTCGACGCCGAAAAACGACAGGACGATCTGGCAGGCGACCGTGAGGATGACGAGCCGTAACGCGATCTTGGAAAGCCGGGTCAGACTCTCGTCGAATATCACGTCCTCGATCTCCTGCACCACCGGTAAATCGGGATCCGGGATCGTCAAAAGGAGGATCCTGTACAAAATATACTGGCAGATCACCGATGGAACGACAAGATAGAGCAAAAACTGCAGGAACGCAAACGGCACTCCTCCGGAAAGGGCGACGAGCAGATTCTGCGGATTTCCAATAGGGGTCATGCAGCTCCCGAACGTCACCGCAAAACACAATGCAAACAGCATCGTTTTGACCGGGATCTTATATTTTGCTTCACAGTAAAGTGCGACCGTCGTTCCGATGATTGCCACGGTATCGTTCATCAGAAATGCTGAGAAGACCGCCATTAAAAGAATAAACCAGAACAACACCGCCTTTTTCGTATGCGCTCGGGCAAATCCCTTCAGCGATGCCAGATGCAGAAGTCCGGACTTCTCGAGAGCCGCACCGAAAACGAACATTCCCAGCAGAAAGAGGATAACGATGTAATTGATCGAAAAAAACGCATCCTGAATCGAGATCGTGCCGAGAATCAGGGCGGCAAAAGCTCCGGCGGTCATGATCCCCCAGATTGGGAGGCGAACCCCGCCGATACGCCTCACAACGATCAGACAGAAAACAGCTGCAAGGATCCAGACTGCGATCGGGACCATAACCTGTTACGACTTCTGCAGAACGATCTCTATTGAAGAGACATTTGCAGGCCCGTCGTCTGTTTCAACCGAATCCGTGGATATGGAGATATTTTTTTTGACAACACCGGAAAGGAACTGGCGGGTCGACACCTCCGCAGTATCGACCGCCCGAACAATAGCCTTCCCCCTTGCTTTGATAACGACCTCGGACTTCCCGTTGTTGAACTGCGTAACGACGGCAAGTACATAACTCATCAGGGGTTTTGTGCCGATTAATACCGTGTTGTCGTCCATTTATCTAGTATATTGGGGATTCTTAGATATATTTCAGCGTATGCAGCAGTTCTGCATTTAAGACGGAAGCGCCGGCGGCACCGCGGATGGTGTTATGACCCATCGCAACGAAGCGGATTCCTTCCCTGACTCTGCCGACGGAGACAGTCATGGCATTTCCGCGGTTCCGGTCGAGTCTTGGTTGCGGACGGTTTTCCTGCTCGAGGTAGAGGACGGTGTGATCCGGCTGGGTCAGAAGACCGGAGAACGGAGGCTGCCAGGTCTTGAATGCGTCGATGACCTCTGCAGGCGTTGCCTTGATGTCGATCCATACATTGAGCGTGTGTCCGTCGATGACCGGCACGCGGTTACAGGATGCGGAGACCGAGAACGGAGCGCCGGTGATTTTGCCGCCTTCGAGGGTCCCGAGGATCTTGTTCGCCTCGCGGGCCATCTTCTCCTCTTCGCTGCCGATGTAGGGTATCACATTATCATAGATGCTGAATGCGGGCACACCTTCAAAGCCAGCACCGGAGATCGCCTGCATGGTTGCCACATGGATATTCGAGAATGAATATTTTCTGAGAGGCGCGAGGGCCGTTGCCAGCATGATGGTCGAACAGTTCGGGTTCGTTACGATGAAACCGTCCCGTCCCTTTTTGCGCTGGACATCGATCAGTGCCGCGTGTTCGGGGTTGACCTCGGCGATCATCAGCGGAACATCGGGCTCCATTCTGTGGGAACTTGCGTTGCTGCAGACTCCTACGCCCGCGTCGGCGATGTCGGTTTCGAGTTTGGTGGCGATATCAGCCGGCAGAGCCGAGAAGACCACGTCGCAGTCTTTTACCGCGTCGACGGTCGTCGGCGAGACGATGAGTTCGGCTGAAGAGTCCGGGAAGGGTGAGTCGAGCCGCCAGTTTACCACCGAGCCGTAGGTTTTTCCTGCAGAACGGTCGGATGCCGTAAGAGTGGTCAGGTTGAACCAGGGATGGTCTGCGAGCAACTGTACAAACCGCTGACCGACCGCGCCGGTCGCGCCAAGTACACCTACATTTATCATAGGAAGATATAGGGTGCGGCTCTTATTTAAAGACGTGTTAGATAGAGTCTGTCCAACAAATAAGAATAGCGATTGGAATTTGTCCAATCATAGATTCAGTAAAATAAACCTCAGCTCATTTTTCCGATGTTGACCTTTATTGATCGTACTTCGGTTTGGTGTACTGGACTCTTTTTGATGGGCGTATTCTCGCAAGGCATTTGCCTTGCCCAGCTAAGTTCGTCGACTTCGTCTCCAACCCGCTCATCACACGAAATTCACGAAAAATACACGAAAACACGAAAAAGAAAAAGTTCCGTTGAGTGAAGCGTCCATGGTCCCCTCCCCCGTCCCCCAACACCAAAAATCACAAATTCGCAAACCTTCGGTTTGCTCGGCTGAGCCCGCCCCTACAGGTCGGTCCGCCTCGGCTGAGGGCGAGCCCATCGGCTCACTCCGCACACCAAAAACGGTTTCTTCAATCAACACCATTCTGCCCAACGGATCGACAGATCGATTGGACAGATTCAGATACTCTTTCTGAAGATGAGGAAACCCGAGCAAAAAAGGTTAGAGATACTCCAGACCATTCATATACGGACGAAGGACCTTGGGGATCTCGACTTTGCCGTCTTCGGTCTGGTAGTTTTCGAGGATGCAGCGCAGAGCGCGGGAGGTGGCGACCGCCGTTGAATTGAGAGTATGGAGCCACTGTTTGGATTCGAAATCGTGCGCATCGCGAACGCGGATATTCAGACGGACCGACTGATATGCAGTACAATTCGAACAGGACACTACTTCGCGATACTCGTTGTCCCGCGGCATCCAGGCCTCCATATCGTATTTTTTGGCGGCAACAGTGCCTATATCGCCGGTACAGATGTTCACGACCCTGTACGGCAGACCGAGTTTCGTGAAGATCTCCTCGGCATTGGCGAGAAGTTCCTCATGCATCTCCCAGGATTTTTCCGGCATGCAGTAGATGAACTGTTCGATCTTGGTGAACTGGTGGACACGGAACAGACCGCGGGAGTCAAGTCCGTGAGCGCCGATCTCGCGGCGGAAACAGGGAGAGATGCCAACCATTTTCAGAGGAAGATCCTTCTCTTCGAAAATCTCGTCCTGATACATGGCCGCCATCGGGTGCTCTGCAGTGGCGATGAGATAGGCGTCGTCATCCTCGATCTTGTACATGACCTTCTCGAAGTCGCCGAGATCGGTGACCTCTTCGTAGGATTTTCTATTCATCATGTACGGAGGGATGATCGGCGTATAGCCTTTGGCAATGATCGTATCCAGAGCAAATCTCTGGAGAGCCATATCGAGGAGAGCAAGGTTGCCTTTCAGGAAATAGAATCCGGCGCCGCTCGTCTTTGTGGCACGCTCAAAGTCGGCCCAGCCGTTTTCCGCAGCGAGTTCCCCGTGGTTTTTCAGCTCGAAATCGAGGTACCTCGGTGTTCCCACTTTCTTCACGACAACGTTTTCCGTGTCGTCTTTTCCGTAAGGAACGCTTTCGTGGAGAATATTCGGCAGACGCATCAGGTAATATCTTACCTGCTCGGTCGCCTTTTCCATGACATCGTCGTTTTCATTGATCAGTCCCGGCAGAGCCTTTGCTTCGGCAAAGAGAGGAGCGGGGTCCTTCCCCTCTTTTTTGTAAGCATTGATCTCTTTTGCTATCTGATTTCTTCTGGCGCGAAGTTCATTGTTTTTGACGGTGAGTTCGCGGAAAAGTTTATCCTGTTCAAGAACCGTATCGACCCAGAGAAGTTTCTCGGCATCCTGGCGTTTTTCCAGATCTGCCAGCACGACCTCGGGGTGGGCTCTGACGAATTTGATATCAAGCATGATTGACTAGTAATGTTTGTGCTTTTAGATGAAGAGGGTTTTTGTTGCACAAACGAGTTATTAAACCTCGAATGACATACTAAAGATAATAACCAGGTCAGACGCTCATGAAACAGACAATGGAGATCCTCTTCTCGGGAAGAGTACAAAAAGTCGGCTTTCGCGCCTGTGTAAGAAATGCAGCATTAAACTTGGGATTGTGCGGCGAAGTGGAGAATTTATCCGACGGCAGGGTCAGGGTCCTTGTGACAGGCGAGGAGGTCATCATCGAAAAGTTCCTGGCCATGACCCACTCCTGTCCGCGTGCAATCATCAGGGATATGAAATGCACGGGCTATGTTCTGACCGATTTCACTGATTTTACGATTAAACGGGAGTAATAACATGAAAATCGAGAAAACCATCACATACTTCAGCGAACCCGGTAAAGAAAATACCCGGGACTGCGCAGAGATCGCCGTACAGCGTGCTAAGGACCTCGGGCTTTCAACGATCGTTGTAGCAAGTACCGGAGGATACACGGCAAGGATCTTTTTCGAGGCGATGAAGGGGACGAACCTTCGTCTCGTGGTCGTGGCCCACGCGGTGGGATTTTTCAAACCGGGAGTCTGGGAGTTTGACCCGGACTTAGCAGAAGAGCTGAGAGCTGCCGGCGTGACGATTGTCTGCGGCACGCATTCCCTTTCCGGTCTGGAACGGGCGATCTCGAGGAACCCGCGGCTTGGCGGAAGCAGCAGAACCGAAGCCATCGCAGAAGCATTCAGGCGGACGGTGGCGATCGGGATGAAAGTCGCCGTCGAGTGTGTTCTGATCGCCGCAGACCAGGGAGTGATATCGGTATCCGACGAAGTCATCGCGGTCGGTGGGACCATCGAGGGAGCCGATACGGCAGTAGTGATCAAACCAGCCCACACGGCGGCTTTCTTCGATCTGCAGGTCAGGGAATTTGTAGCGATGCCAAGGAACCGCTGAGATGGCCCTCAAATCGTTGTCGGAAGCGCTTGCCTGCTCGCCAAAAAGCCGCTCGTATGGATGCCATGGCTTTTTGCCGCATTTTCCATTCTGTTTACCTACTACATCTTCACGATTTTCGGATCAATTGCAGCATTTACGATTGGCATCGTCCTTCTGCTGGTCTTCCCGGCATTTCCGTCGATACAGCGTTCTACTTCAGCATATTCCTGATCATCCCGCTGGTATTCTTCTTCTACTTTGCCGACATCTCCGCGATGGTCAATAATTTTTCCGCGTTTCGGGCAATCAAAGACAGCGCCCTCCGGGTAACGACCGGATCGATCTCGGTCACGGCATTCTATCTCTTCAACGTCGCGATCTTTTTCGCCGCGTCCTTTATCTTTTCCGCGATATGGTCGCTTCTAGCAGCGGATGTGCTGACCCCGATCACGCAGATGACCGAGGCGGAGATCCTCGCAATGTCCCAGGAAGAACTTCTTGCCCTCTTTACCTCCCCCGAGATCATTTCATCCGGATGCATGGCACTCGCGATCTGTGCTGTACTATTCGTCCCGATTTTTGTCTCCTACAAGGCCTGCTTCTATAAACGCGGACTTCTCAATCTTCCCGCTCAGCCGTCCCTGGAAAACCAGCAGGGAACTGTTGACGAGAAGGGGCGCTGTTTTAACCTGACTTTGACAGTTGGCAACTCCCCCCCTTTAGCGCTCTCGCTCCTCCCCCTTCTAAAAATGGGAAAAAAGAGAATTTGACAGTTGCCTCTTCTCCCCCTATCCAGCCTCACCCCACCCCGCATTTTAGCCCGAGTATCGCCGTATTCAGCGCATCAAAATTGGAAAACAAACATCGGTGACCTCTCTCTTTCCCCTTCATCATCGTAACTGTCAAATTCATCAGCGAATATTTGATGAATTTTGTAGCCACATGCTTTGCTTCCGGAACCTCATATCGCACCAGAGACACAAACAGCTGTGCCAGAAACCCGATCAGAATTGCGCCGCGAATACTATTTTCCGTCCATACCCTCAGTGGTTTAATCTCGATCTCATTCTTTAGCGAATGAAAGATCTTCTCAATCGAATCCTTTTTTCGGTAGCGTTCAAGCGCTTCTGCAAGTGTCAAATTCCTGCTTGAAGTTAGGGCGAAAAATCCCCCTCTTCCAGTATTCAGCTTCTCCCGGAGAAACGCAAGCGCCTCCTCTTCCGACATCTGCAGGAGCTTTGTCTGAACGGAATAGGTAATCTTCACCAGCGGATTTGAGATCCCAATCTTCTTCGGCAGCTTTTTGTTTCGGGAAATACACTCCTGAATCACCTCCGCCTCCATGAACTGCCGGTACACTTTCCGTGACAAAGCATCCAGATTCTGCGCCTCGAGCCCCTGCGAGAAATAGAAATAGGTTACACTGCCAGGTTTCACGATTTTGATACCATATATACCCCGTTTTTCCGTTTGCTCATCAAGATTGAGCTGAACAGGCTTCCTCTGCCAAAACGTTTTGATGATCTTATCGTCACTGGTGTTCAGTTTCTTTGCGGTCAAATAGTCATGACCGCACACCTCCACGAGCTCCAGATTTTGTTTTGATCCGGCTCCTTTATCGAAGATAACCATGGAACCTTCGGTGAGTTTTTTCTGGGATTGGAGGAAGGTTGACCGGAAATGGGTAACGTCATTCACATTTCCAGCTTTCACCGTTACGCCGATCGGTACATTGATCGGGTGAGCAAGTTCGGTGATCCCAAGAGTTATCTGCAGTTTATCTGGTCGATGATCACGACTGTAGCCGTATTTCCCCATAGGTGAAGCACTGCCGTGAAGAACAAGACTTGTCCAGTCGAGATTTACGTCGGTGTGCTCGAACTGACAGCGGGAAAATATTCTCTCCTGGAGTCCGGAGATGATGAATGCACTGTTTTGCCAGAGCATTTCCAGAAGACGATACTGCGTTTTTCCCGTGAACGAAGGGAGATTATAGTATTCTCTGGTTTCCGGCTGCATGAGCCAGGAATGAGCTCTTTTGATGCTGAAGTTGTCGCTGAGTTTGTAGGCGGCGAGGGCTTTGATCAGGGTGGAGATGTCGATTCCTTTCTTTTTCAGCGGGGAGAAGAGGGAGACAAGGTCAAGGGAGGTGAACATTTTTTCGCTGAGGAGGAGCGGGCCAATCGGAAAAGATATGTGGGGAGTGGGTGTAATATTGAGTGTCTCTGTGAAGCGGTTAGTTTTCATTTTGGTCAATTTAAATTGACGCCTGACAGGGACTAGTTTTCTCTTTTGTTGCGT
>NIZU01000039.1 GCA_003315675.1 Methanocorpusculum sp. MCE | reverse complement strand
GGCGGTTCTCGGGAAGGTTTCCCGGAATGTGTCGCTCGCAGATCGGTTGACTTGTGAGGTAATAATGTTAGGTAATGAGGCATATAATCCAACCGGAATGATTCTGCAAAAAAAGAAAGGGTTGATTGAATTTACAGCTGCATGATGCGCGAAAGGGCATCGAAAACCATCTTTTTCCAGTGCTCCGGCGGAAAATGATACGTCTCACGCGCGAGAAGAACATCTGCAGACGGAGAATCCGACAAAAGCGCATCCACTCTGTCAAGGGTCGAACGCGCCGCATCCTGAACCCATAGATCGCGGATCTCCTGATCCACCACAAGAATCGACTCCGCACGCACGGAAATCAGGGTTTTACCCTCGGGATTCGTGTAGGCATTCGGCTTTCCGACAACGACGACAAACGACGGATTCGCCGTATCGATCTTTGCAAGCTGATGCATCGCCTCGGGCTGATACGAACTCGCATTGATATAGAATATCCCCGTCGGATCGGACACACGCGCACGATACAGAATATTCTGATCACCAACCTTGTCTTTCTGCGTTATCGTCCCGGCAATTAGAACCCGATTACACCGCTCGCCTGTTGGAAGCAGAAGATACACCGGGCTCTTTTCATCCTCAGTATCCTTAATGGTCTTTGTCGCCTCGCGCAGTTCAGCAGCGAAAACGCGTTTTGCCGGCTCACGCTCATAAGACATGAACTGACCGTTTGGTGCAGAACCCGACGTCATACGCCGCTGCCTCCAGCTGAAGCCCCAGCACGATTCATAATTTCGGCAGTGATCTTCGGATCGAGATGAATGAACTCCGCCGACTTCACCAGAATCCTGCCGTCAAACTCGTTACCCAAACATTTCACATATCGTCCGCACAGCTTCTCAGTAAGAACCGCCTGTATCTCCTCAAGACCAAGCGGGCTGTTTGATGCCATCTCGATAGCCTGCTCCATCGTCATACCGGAAAGCTGCTCGGTAACCTCCCGGTTCATAAGAACATTATATGCCCGCTGACCATTATCCACAACACCCTTGATCCGAAGATCGTAATGGAAAGCGTTCTGGATCTCATGGATCGGACAGAAGTTCTGCCGGGAAAGAACGCGGTTGCATCCCTCAACCGGGCAGCGGTGGACAAGACCGGACCCTTTCGAAACCTGAACGATCGTCCCGGTCACCTCATCCAGACGCGTCCCGACAGCGATATCCGCCACGGGCTCGGCAGCCGAATACGTCGCCGGATTCAGACTGATCGAAAGACGGCCGTTAAACTCATCCACTTTCGTGTTGATAATCTCATACACGCGTCCGAGTTCCAGCCGCTCCTTGGAATCATCCTGCCACAAAACAAACTTGATCCTCCCGGTCTCATCGCCGACAAGGCCGCTCTGTATCATCCGCTCGCTCTTCGACTCCCACTCCTCGACGAACTTCACCCGAAGAGAGGCATACCCGACCTTCAGATCGCGAATCGAAGAGATAGGCAGAGGCTCTTTCGGCGCGGAACCGCCCGAAGATACCGGAACAGAAATCTCGGCATCCTCATCCTGGATCCAGACCGCCGAGTTCAGCGTCAGGGAAAGTCTCCCGTTATACTCATCCACGCTCGCATAGAAGATATTGTATACTGCGCCTGGGACGAGCTTCTCCATTTCAGGATCCTGCCACAAAACGAACTTGGTCCTTCCGGATTCATCGGCAACAAGACCACTCTGCATCATCCGGTCACTTCTGGATTCCCACTCTTCGATGAACTTCACGTGAACACAGGAAACGACACCCGGCTTCAGATCGCGCAGCTTTGTCGGCTCGGAAGGCACGAGACACCGGTCGTCTTCGATCTCCGTGACGCGGGAACCCGAGTGGAGTTTAAGATTAGGAACACCCTTAAAGGAATCAACGACCGCCGATTCGACACGATACCACCTTTCAAGCTCGAGCTTCGGGAGCTCCGAGGCTTTGGAAAAAACGACAAAACGTACGGCCCCGGAACTGTCCGCAAAGATCCCGCTCTGCGCAATAGCCGGAGAGTTCGGGGTCTGCAGAGACACAACCTTAACCTCGACCGTCACCCAGTCGCTTGGCTGGATATCGGCAATATTCACGATTTCGCCCGCCGACGAACCCGGGGCCTGCTTTGCCTCTTCGGGGATATTATACTGCTTATACTGATCAGAGAGCACTTTTCGTTCAGCTTCGAACGGCACCACACCAAACTCATTGATGTAGAGAGTAAGTTTCTCAGAAATGTTTTGCTTGTCCGGCGAAACTCCTTTGGACACGAGGTTCTGGGAGATTCTGTCGGTAATCTGCTGGATCTGCTGTGCGTCCATTTTGATCTCCGGATAACATATTGATTTCTAAATATATAAAGCCCGAACCGCGCGGTGCGATAATGCCCCGGGTTTGAACAAAAATGCCATCCCCATTGAGTGAGAGCGGTGATAAAAAAGAGAGATAACCGGCCTAACTGATCCCGTTTCGCCGTTCCATGACGATCGTATTCTGCCACACGCCAAACCGGTCTTTTGCGATCTGCTCCCGATAACCAACCTCGCGGAACCCGCACTTTTTGTGGAGGTTGATGCTTGCGGTATTTATCGACAGAATGTTCACGAACAGACACCAGTATCCTTTTGCTTCGCTTTCCCTGTAGAGATGATCCAGCAGTTTTGTACCAAGACCCATCCCCCGGAACGCTTTATCGAAGTAGATACTCACTTCAACAACCCCTTTGTACGCCTCCCGGGACGATGTTGGGGAAACGGCGCACCATCCTATAACCGTATCGTCCGCAAGCATAACGTAACGGCAGTCTTTCAGATGTGCCTTGTCCCACTCTTCAAAAGACGGACATACTGTCGCAAACGTCGAAATCCCTTCCAGCAGCGCCTGCTCATAAATCTGACTAACCCTCTCCCAGTCATCGTCCCGCATATCTCGAATGGTAAAATGCATAGTCATACCTCGGAATCCTTTAATTTCGCCCCGCACACCCGGCAATACGCCGAATCGCCCGATGAGACCGCACCGCAGACTGGACAAAACTTCTGCACGCGTCTGCCCGGAAAGAACAGAAACAGCGGCACGAAGAGGAACAGGAAGAAGAACGGCAGTCCCAGAAGAAAACATACGACGGTCAGCAGGATCGAACCGGCAAAAAGAGCAAGAGCTGCTTTCGTCTCAACCTGCATTTATATATCAACCTCTAAACTCACATCCGCACTGCGGACCGAATGGGTCAGGGCTCCCATACTGATCACATCCACATCGAGACCGGCGTATGTATCCACGGTCTCCGGGGTGATGCCGCCCGATATCTCCAGCGTCACCTCACCGCGGAGACCGGCGGCCTCGAGTGCGGCGATCGCTTCGCGGATAAGTTCCGGAGTCATATTGTCGAACATCACGATATCGGCGCCGGTCTTTGCCGCAAGAAGAGCATCTTCCACGGACTCGACCTCGCACTCCACCTTCTTGTCGGAATACTCCCGGCATTTTCGTACTGCCTCGTCAACCGGCACGATCGTCCTGTGGGTATCCTTGATCAGAAACTGATCCGAAAGCGTGTACCGGTGAGGAAGAGCGCCGCCGGCGATCAGGGCTTTTTTATCGAAAAAGCGAAGGCCGGGAGCCGTCTTTCGTGTTCCGGCGACCCGGACATGATCATTCACGACCGAAACCAGACGGGATGCCTTCGCTGCAGAAGACGCAATGCCGCTCATCCGCCCGAGAAGATTCAGACAGGTCCGCTCGAGAGAGAGGATCACATGGACCGATCCTTTGAGCGCGAGAATCTTCTCGCCCGGATGGGCCGTCGAACCGTCTTTGACCAGAACTTCGGTAAAAACCCCGGCGTTTTTAAACAGCCATTCGCACTCTTCGACGCCGGATACGACCATCTCTTCGCGTGCCTCGATATGTGCCGAGACAACGGTGTCTTCGAGCAGAGCAAGGGTCGTGATATCGCCGGCGGAAACATCCTCGGCAACGAACGAGAGAAGCTGGTCGGTCGGAATCATTTATGCCGATGCCTCGATCATCCTCTCGATCGCAAGACGCGCCCGGTCCGCGATGCTCTCCGGCACCTGGATCGGAACGACGCCGTCCCTAAGCGTGATGTAGAGATCCTGCTCGGTGATCAGTTTCATGTTCGAACAGACCGCCGTATCGATCCCGTGGAATATGGTATCCGGATACTTTTTCTGCAGCGGGTGGATGATCCCCTTCTCCGTGAGAATCACCCACTCCTTCTTTTCGCCGCATCTGCGGATCATATACCCGGTCGAGCCGACCAGATCGGATGCGAGCTGGACCTCGGGCGAACACTCCGGATGGCAGATGATCGTCGCGTTCGGATACTCGCGTCGTGCAGCCTCCACGTCACGGACGCTAAACTGGTGATGGGTTGGGCAGCCGCCGTTTTGCGGGACGGGGATGATCGTTTTTTCCGGAACGAGCCGCTGGGCATACGCCGCGAGATTGGCGTCCGGACCGAAAAGGACCGTGTCTTCCTTAAGGGAACGGACGACATCCGCGGCGTTCGCGGACGTGCAGGTGATATCGCACTCCGCTTTCGTCGCCGCATTCGAGTTCACGTACACGACGAACGGCGAACCCGGATGGGCTTTTTTTGCCGCACGGACCGATGAAGGATTCAGCTGATCGGCAAGCGGACAGCCGGCGTCCGGCCTTGGGATTAGAACGGTCTTGTCCGGCGAGAGAATCTTGGCCGTCTCGGCCATGAAGTAGACACCGCAGACAACAAGCGTCGACGCCTTTGCTTCCTTTGCCTTGCGGGCAAGTTCGAGCGAGTCGCCGGTGATATCGGCAAGGTCCTGGATTTCTGCCGGTTGATAATTGTGTGCAAGGATCAGGGCGCCTTTTTCAGCGGCGAGTCTCCTGATCTCCGTTCCGTAGTTCATGCGCCGATCACCAGCGGATTGTCAAGATTTTTCAGAAGCGAGAGGATCGAAAGAGCTGCAAGATAACTCGTCGCCGGATTGTCCGGAGACGGAACGTTTCTCACTCTGATGTATGCCTCGCCGAACTCTCCTTCGAAGAAAATTTCGTGCATATTCCGGTCCTCATTCGGGTCCATCCATAACTCGACGTCCACGTCTCTGCCGCAGGCGATCGAAAGGGACTCGGCGACATTCGTGTTTTTCGGATACTGATGAACGCAGTCGTAGGCTTTGCCGGTAAATATGCAGGTCTTTTCAACGGCCTCACGCGAAAGGGATTTGGGATTTTTCGTTGTGCGGAGCACGAACTTGTCGATCGACGAGATCTGCCCGACGCGGATATTGTCCAGCCCCATGATAGCCCCGGACGGGATGTGAATCTTTTTCTTCATCTCGCGGGCGGTCTGAATGAGCTCTTCGCGGAAGGAAATGTCCGCAAGCGCCCCTACGCTCATAATGACAAGGTCTTTTCCCGCAAGAAGAATACTCTCTGCATGGGACATGGCCGCCGCAACGGATGCCGCCTCGACGACGATATCCGTGGGCTCTTTGAGAAATTCGGAAAAATCTGAGTAGGGAGTTGCGCCGAACTCTCTGCCGAATGCTTCTGCACGTTCAAAAACCACATCATATACTGCCGTGATTTTGAAGTTTTCCTGACTCTTTGCGATCACGTGACCGATATTTCCGCACCCTAAAAGCCCGACGGTAATCATAATTAGTACAGAGTTTCGGATTATAGATAGTTAAGGATTGTGCCGTTTGCACTGGTGCTGGAAAAAAGAGGGGGTCATTTTTGATATTCCAGGATATCTCCCGGCTGACAGTCGAGGACCCGGCAGATCGCTTCGAGCGTCGAAAACCGGATCGCTGTGATCTTGCCGGTTTTGATTTTGGAAAGATTGGCATTGGTGATGCTGACCTTTTCCGCAAGTTCGCCTAGAGACATCTTCCGATCCGCCATTACGTGGTCAAGTCTGAGAATAATCGGCATGATCAGAGGGTTTCATCCGCCTGTTCCTGAAGATTCAGGCCGTACTCGAAGATGTGGGCAAGGGAGTACACGACGAATGCAAGAACCAGACCTTCGATGCTGAAGTAAAACAGGTCCATCGAAAAGCCGATGATCGCCTCGCCGATCGCTTCGATGAATGCCGGAACAACGGAAATTACGGCAATCAGAATCGCGATGGTCTTCAGATGTTTTGCATTTTCTTCGGTGAACGGAAGGAGTGTCTTTCGAATCCCGGAAAAGATTCTTCCGGTGATGATAAGGATCGCCATAAACAGTCCCATATACACAAAGGATACGATCGAGAACAATGCGATGAGTCCCGGAATCATCCCGACGGTTAAAACGGTTTCGCCGCCGGCGGAGAGGACGGTCGCATTTTCTGAGGCAAAAACATCGCTAAACAGTTCAGGATCGGCGATTCCGTATATGACCGCGGCCGCGCCGAGAAGGAGAATCATACATGCGATAACGATCCATCCAAGGATCCGGGCGATCTTTAAAACGATGTCTGCAATTCGTGCACTTTTTTCTATTTATGTCTGAGTGGCATTCATTAAACTCGTCACACCCACATATTTGCTGCACAACATTAACAAATTATCGTTTATCTATAAAATATGATCGATATAAAATAAATTAACGCAGGACGGAATACTTGATGAGCAACAAAAGCACATCTAGCAGTACGATGGATGATCATTCGTATGTTGCCGCGGTCGATCTGGGAGCGACGAATCTGCGTGCCGGAATCATTGACGAAGAGGGAAAAATCCTGGCATTTTCCCAGAATGAGGTCAAAGATCTCCAAAGCGCCGCGGATATACAGCTGCTGATCTGCAGCATGCTCGCAGATATCAGCGAAACGTCTGGCATTACACCAAAAGCGATCGGGATCAGCACCGCGGGGCCCGTCGATCTGAAGACCGGTTCGGTCGTCGGCTCACCCAACATAAAATGCGAACGGATCTTCCTTTCCGGACCGCTGCAGGAAAGGTTCGAGATCCCAGTGAGGATGATGACCGACTGCAAAGCAGGCGTGCTTGGCGAGTATTACTTCGGCGGGGCAAAGGATGCGGAAACGCTCGTGTATCTCACGTTCTCCACCGGGATCGGAGCAGGTGTTCTGGAACGGGGAAAACTCTTGTGCGGTTCGAACGGAAATGCCTCCGAGGCCGGCCACTTTTTCGTGGACACGACATGGAATCTTCCCTGCGGCTGCGGAGGTATCGGGCACTGGGAAGCCTACGCGAGCGGAACGGGCATACCCTACTTTTTCCAGGTCTGGAGTGAGGATCGTATCGACTGCGACCCGAAACCCTCGATGAATGCTGGACAGATCCTGTACGCTGCGGAACATGGAAGCCCGCTCTTCTGTTCCTTTGTGGAGGAACTCGCAAAAATAAACGGACGGGGACTTTCTTCAGTCGTTGCTGCCTACAATCCCGACCTTATCGTGCTGGACGGCCCCATCATCAGAAACTATCCGGCGCTGATAGCCAAAAAAATGGCCGCATGTATCGATCACTACCTGACGATCCCCGAGATTCATATCTCCGCTCTCGAGGGAAAAGCTCCTCTGCTCGGCGCCTCGGTCTCCGCGTTCAAAGCGGTAAGAATGAAATAATCGGCTGGATTTTTGCGAAAAAGTCAGAGATAAACGGGCCTGATCATTCACGTTGTCAGCGATCTCCAATAGTATATAAGCTCAGACCTGCAAAATTAGAAAGAATCAATGAGAGACTCAGTATTTACCCGCTTTCGAAAATGGTTTCAAAACTACTTCGTGTTCTTTGGACCCGGTCTTCTTCTCGCGATAACCGCAGCCGGCGAGGCGGGGGTTACTGAGGCAATCGAGATAGGCGCCCATTACGGTCCGACGCTGATCTGGGTCGTCATCATCACTCTTATCTTCAAATACGCGTTCACCAACGGGATCGCGCGATATACGCTCGCGACGAACCAGACGATCTTCGACGCGCTGAATCGTCTGCCCGGGCCGAGAAACTGGGGTTCCTACCTGATCATCGGCTCCTATCTCATGGAGATGTTTGCGATCGGCGCGATGCTCGTCTTCTCCGCAACATTTCTGGATTATCTCCTGCCGGGGATCTACTCGGTCTTTCTGATAGCGGTTTTCCTCCTTACTCGGCGTTGTCGGGTCCGGACTGAACCTCATGCTATATTCAGTCTGGCTCTCGCAGAAAACGAAGATCCACTCAGAAGACAAACAGGAATGCAATCAGTTAAACGAATCTTTTTTCAGAAAATACATCCGCAGCGTGAATGTCGACGTCCTTACCGGATTCTTTTTGGTGGCGGTCATCACGATCGGTTTCATGTTCCTCGGATATGCAGGATACGCCGTATCCTTCATGCCGCACGGAGCGAAGATCACGCTGATCACGCAGGTCCTCTATATCTTCGGCACGATACCCTACGGACCGTATCTTTTCCTGCTTTTCGTGGCGATCATCTTTTTCGGAGCGGTCGTCGTCGGCATGGACGCACGGGCCCGTGCTCTTGCGAAAGTAGTCCGCCATCTTGGAGAAGACAAGGGAGTTAAACTGCCCAGCGAGTATAACCTCTATCAGATCGTGCTCCTCGTGTTCACCGGCGTGATCATTCTTGCCATGATCATCGTGGATCCGATGACGGTAATCCGGGATATCGCTGCTCTTTCGGCGATCCTTTTTGGTATCTTCGGATTCATCGTCATTTATCTGGACAGCAGACTGCCGAAGTATGCACAAGGTTCCAGAGTCTGGATGGCTATTATGGCGGTCGGCAGCGGGCTTTCGATCTACATAGCCCTTTTGATCGAATCCTCGTTCCTGCAAAACGGCATCCCCTTAATCGAACGAATGCTCGTGATTGTCGTCGTGCTCTTCATCATCACAAAGACAGAGATGTTCAAAAAGCTCGTCACCGGGGCTGCGACCTTCACCGATAAAGTATGGACGGTCGCGCTGGGAGGAGGACTCTCGATCTACGGCGTGTTTAGAGGGATCGATGTCAATGGTATCATCTTCAACTTCAGCGCGATCGGCCCGATCGTCGCAGGTCTGCTGGGAGGTCCGGTTGTCGGCGGACTTGCCGGACTTATCGGATGCATCTACCGTCTGGCTCAAGGCGGACCGACCGCCGTCGGCTGTTCGCTTGCCATTCTCGCGGCCGGTCTTATCGCAGGTTTTGCCGTCCGCTGGTGGCAGGGAAGGATCACCGTCTTCAAAGCGGCCGTTTTGACCGTCATCGTCGAGTGGATCCACCTGCTTATCATCGTGCCCGGGTGCGGACTTCTTATGGGTACGCAGACCGTTGACGAAATCATCGCGATCATCGGAAGCACGTTTTTGCCGATCACGATCGTCAATACCCTCGGCGTGGCGCTGTTTGCATATTTTGCGAAGGATCATATCGTCTTTGCCGCCGGAACCGGCAGACTGTTCGGCAGAAAAAAGAGCGACGACGGGGATAAACCCGATGAAGCGACTGAGGAGGAGAAGTAAATGTCCGGTCATCATGAAAAACCGCCGCAGACGAAAGCATCGAAGTACATCACCTGGGGAATCATCATTCTGACGGTCATCATGTTCATCATCGCATTCCACCCGTTTGGGACGATCATCACCACGCCGTTTCCGGAAGATGAAGTAGTCGTCGCGGTCTCACTGCCTTTCCATGTGGACATGGCGGAGTTCGGCGTCGAGTACATGCGGGGTATCGAACTCGCGGTCGAAGATATCAATGAAGAAGGCGGCATCCGGGGCGTCCCGGTCCGGGTCGAGTACTACGACAACAAAGGAAACGTCACGCTCGCAAAAGCCAAGTTTAAAGAGATCAAAGAACGAGGCACACCTGTGGTGATCGGCGCATTGACGAGCACCGTCACGCTGGCCCTTGCCCCGTACGCGGAGTCATACGAGATCGTTCTTATCTCTCCCTCGGCAACGTCTGCCGGTCTCTCGGCATACGGCAATTACGTATATCGAACGGTCTCCTCCGACATCTATCTCGGCGCCGGCATGGCGACGATCATCGGCGGAAGAAACGAAACGCATAATGTGATGCTGATCAGCCTTGACAACAGTTACGGAAAAAGTCTCAAATACGCCTTCATGAACGAAGCCAACAGTTCCTATCC
The DNA here is from genome assembly GCA_003315675.1 of Methanocorpusculum sp. MCE. Taxonomy (GTDB): domain Archaea; phylum Halobacteriota; class Methanomicrobia; order Methanomicrobiales; family Methanocorpusculaceae; genus Methanocorpusculum. Next base: position 1,821 of record NIZU01000039.1, on the reverse strand, counting down.
GGATATGCATATCGTCTCCTCCATATCGGTCACCGACTCGGACACGGTGAACGTGACCGAAATCATCACCGCAATGAAGACCACCAACCCCCAGTCCGTTCTGATGATCGTAAACCCGAGTCAGTGTATAGAGATCATGTTAGCCGCAGAACAGGAAGGACTCGATCCGACATGGTTCGGGTCGGACATGGTGACCAACCGGCAGGTCCCCTGGAAGTCGGTGAATACTCCGAAAGCCTCATCGGATTCTCCCAGGCGAGGAGGATCTCCGATCCCTCATACGAGGAGCATTATGAAGAGACCTTCGGAGAATCAATGATGACCCGCGACTCGATCTACGGATACGACACGATGATCGTGGTATCCCAGGCAATAGAAAACAGCGGATACACGGCTGACGGCATCAAAGAAGGACTCAACCTGATCAGACATGTCGGCCTCACCGGAACCATCGTCTTCGACGAAAAAGGGGACGCATATCCTTCGTATGACGTTATGCGGCTTCAAAACGGCAAATGGGTCGATCTTCCCTGGAAAGAGGTTCTGACCTTCGAAAAGAAAGCGGCTGCGATCTCCTCGGCCCATGCCGCCTCTTCCCACTGATCAGTTTTGCTATCTTCTTCGGAAATATCAAGTAGTAATCCCGCCAACATAGTACTATGGCAATCACACTTGATTCAACTATCGCCGACCTTCTCCGCGAGAGACCAGAAGCTGCAGCAACCCTGCAAAGTTTCGGTATGGGATGTCTCGGCTGCGCGATCGCAAACAACGAGACCATTCGCGAGGCTGCAATGGTACACGGCATCCCGTTAGAAGAGCTTGCAAAACATCTCGGTATCTAAATATTTGAGAATATCTATCAACCCATTTTTTTAACGCGAATCATGATTTAAGGAAGATTGGCTACATCCCTACCCCCTCACGCCCCCCCAAAAAAAGAAAAATACCCATTATTCCTTGACGTTTTTTTTTATTTACACTCTGTTTTGAATCGTTTTCACCTGATAGATATTATAACAAAATGCAGCCAGCATATTTTTCACTCGTACTCTTTGCAGCGTTGTTACCTTCACCAACCCTGCATGAAAAACATGAGAATATCTATCAACCCATTTTTTAACGCGAATCATGATTTATGGAAGATTGGCTAAATCCCTACCCCCTCACCCCCCAAAAAAAAGAAAAATACCCATTATTCCTTGACGTTTTTTTTTTAATTTACACTCTGTTTTGAATCGTTTTCACCTGATAGATATTATAACAAAATGCAGCCAGCATATTTTTCACTCGTACTCTTTGCAGCGTTGTTACCTTCACCAACCCTGCATGAAAAACATTTTTGATCACTGCATAGGGTCTCTCGCCCTTTGATCTCTTCCTACTTATTCGCAGATTTCTCAGTTTATCTCGTATGCCAATGGGATGCCCTCTCGCTCCCCTTTTCATTGTGGCACTATATCCCTTGCATTTTGCTCCCTGATATCCCCGATCCCGATAGACCACTTCCCCTTTTTCTGAGAGGTCCACCTGACTATCATGAACATTTGCCGTGGTGGTTTCAATGCGTCGAATAAGATCGTGCGTCGTATCCATGATGGTATGAAGTTTATAGCCATAGTGTATTTTGCCGTTCTTGGACATGATTTTTCCATCTTTATCCCGTCGTGTTTTTGCCTGATCTCCTCGCGGCGTGTCTTTCTTACAATGACCGGGTTCAGCATACACAAACGTTGCATCCTGAATCATACCTTGTTCAATTTTCAGACCTTTCAGGTCAAGTTGTCTCTGAAACTCCTGCCAGACCACTGTATCAACGCC
>NIZU01000038.1 GCA_003315675.1 Methanocorpusculum sp. MCE | reverse complement strand
TGCCTGGTTGAGACCAAAGCTGCTGAAAGTCCCCATACATACTACTCAACGTACGAAAAGAAAGTACTTTCTGTCAAAAAAAAGGTTGTTAGAAATTCTCATAATAATAATTTGCATCGTCCAATCCGACCTCAGGAATTACCGCCTCAATCCATAATCATTATATGGATGCAGATACATGTTGAATGGATAGTCAACAAGGAGGGATACTAAATATGGCACCAAAAAAGAGACAAAAAGATTTGATGCAGTTATTTTCCAATCTGACGCAGAAAACGAAGATTGTAGAACCGATGAAGACCCTTCACGGGACACTGCGCGATCAGGATGCGGTTGAGCGGGAAATAGCTCTGATTATGCGAGAAATCCAGGAACGCGGTTTTTTCAAGACAAAACTCGAGCCGATCAAGCTCGCGCGCCTGATCACCTCATTTTATGCGGGGAAAAACGATACGGAGATCGCCCGGGAACTCGGCGACGAGAAACTTTCCAAGACCGTGGCACGGGCCCGGGTACAGCTGAAACTGTTCAGAGATCTGGATTTCAATATGCCGTTCGATCAGGAACAGATGAAAACCTTAATGAGCACCGAGATGACCATGAAGGAGATATCCGAAGCACTGGGAATTTCTCCGACAACGCTGCGTGAATACCGGCACGTGATCGAGCAGAAAGAGGATACCACGCTCGACCCCTACCTCGAACGCATCAAAGACGTAATGGAGGACCGCGATCTGACGGAAAAGATGACGTCCGGTCTCCAGGAAGATACACTCGGCGAATCCATCGACGTTGCAGAGTCGACGGATATGACCGAACTCAACTAACCCTATTTTTTTATTTGCCGAAGACGATTATCTACGCATGCAGATACGATACGCCGGACACTCCTGTTTTATCATCGAAGGTTCAAAGCAACTTTTGTTCGATCCGATGCCGCTCGAAGACCCCGCAAAAGTCGCGGCCGATCTGACCCTGATCTCCCACGCACACAGCGATCATATAGGGGACTCGCCCGAAAGGTTCTCTCTGACGGCCGCGGTCCATGAGCTGTCAGGCTATCTGAAATCGCTCGGCGTTCCAACGATTGGGATGAACATCGGCGGCTCGGTCGACTGGGATGGAATCACGGTTCGAATGGTCCATGCCGCGCATTCTTCCTCCATCCGCCAAAAGGACGGGACAAGTCTCTACATGGGCCAGGCCTGCGGATTCGTCGTCGAGATGGACGGGCATGTGATCTATTACGCCGGGGACACCGGGCTTTTCTCCGACATGAAGCTCATTCGCGAACTCTATCACCCGGACATCGCGATTCTTCCTGCCGGCGGCCGCTTTACGATGGGACCCGAGGAGTGTATGATGGCGGCGGCATGGATCGGGGCGAAGACGATCATTCCGATGCATGTGAATACCTATCCCGAGATCGAGCAGGATTTGCCGGCCTTTAAGCGGGCAATCGAGCTGACGACCGTGATGCACGTCGAGATTATGCAGCCGGGCGATGTGCTCGAACTGCCGTAAAGAGATTCACGGTCGAATATCCCATATTCCCTCTTTTTCACAATTCATAAACCCGGTATATTCTTTATAATGAAAAACCAACAATTACGTAGTTATGAAGAATGGGAGGGATAGTAACACCAGCACCACGCGTCTCTATCACACTATTCAGAAACGAAAACTGCTTGTTCTGATCACGCTTTCGATCATCCTCGTTCTCGTCTCAATTCTTGCGGTCGAGATAGGATCGGTGTACATCCCGCCGGGCGATGTACTCGCGGTGTTCGGACACGCCCTTTTCCCCGGCTTCATATCCTCATCCGATGACGGCATGGCCGACCTGATCGTAATGAATTACCGTCTGCCGCGGATCCATCTCGCGATCCTTGCAGGGGTCGCTTTGGCGACCGCCGGGGCAGTTATGCAGGGACTTCTCAGAAATCCGCTCGTCAGCCCCTTCACCCTCGGCCTTTCATCCCCCTCATCATTCGGTGCTGCGCTTATCATCGTTCTCGGGCCGGCGATCTTCGGTTCGCTTTTTACCGGAAGCATCATCCTCGCGGGTGTTACGTTTTCCGTCAAATCCGTTCTTCTTATCTTCTCGGCCTTCATCTTCGGCTGGCTCGTCGAACGGCGGGCCTGGGATCTCAACACGCTCTCGAGCGGCGATGACGTCGCCAAAAATCTCGGCATCAACGTCCAGCGGTTCCGGATCTCCGGTCTCTTGATCGTCAGCTTCGCCGCGTCCGCCTGCCTTGCCTTTACCGGCATCATCGGGTTCGTCGGCCTTATGGCCCCGCACATCTGCCGGCCTCGGCTCTGCTCGGGGCTCTGATCCTTCTGGTCTCGGACACGGTCGCAAGAGTCATTCTTGCCCCGATCGAGATCCCGGTCGGGATCATCATGTACATCCTCGGCGGCCTCTTCTTCCTCTCCTTGATCACCAGAGGACACGGGAGGTACCTGGCATGAACATCTCGGTCTCGTCCGTGTCTCAGAAGTACGGCAGTCACGCGGTTCTCAAAGATATCAGCTTCGAGTCGAAGTCCGGCGAGGTCCTCGCTCTTCTCGGCCCGAACGGTTCGGGAAAGTCCACGCTGATCAAAACGATCGCCGATATCCTGGCGCCGTCGTCCGGATCTATCACGATCGACGGGATCGATGTGCAGAAGATCGACCCTATCGACCGTGCGAAAATGATCGGCTATGTCCCGCAGTACTTCCACTACACGCCCTTCACAACTGTTCTGGACACCGTTCTGATCGGGCGGCGTCCGTATATGAGCTGGTCAGTTTCGGATGAGGATCTTGCCGCGGTGGATGAGGCGATGGCGACGATTAACATCGCCGATCTCTCTGACAGGTTCGTGAACGAACTCTCCGGCGGTCAGCTGCAACGGGTGTTTATCGCCCGGGCGCTGGCCCAGGATCCTTCCTTTTTCCTGTCTGACGAGCCGACGAGTTCTCTGGATCTCCGGCATCAGCTGGAAACTGTCGCAACGATGCGGGAGATCGTGAGAAGGGAGAACTCCGGGATGATCATCGCTCTGCACGATCTGAATCTGGCGCTTCGGTATACAGATAAGGTGCTGCTGCTGAAAGACGGGGAGATGTATGCTTACGGAACTCCGGAGGAGGTCCTCACGACCGAATCGGTCCGCGACGTGTACGGCGTCGATGCTGAGTTTGTTGAAAATGCAAAGGGGAGGTTCATTCTCTCCTATGCTCCATCATAGAGGTTTGTATGAAAAAACTGCTGATTGTGTCGGGTCTTATCCTGACTATGCTTTGTATCGTTTTCGCTGCCGGCTGTATTTCCGATGAGTCGCCGGGTTCGATCGTCATTATGAATTCGGACGGATCGAACGTGACGCTGAACCATACGGCCGAGCGTATCGTTCTGCTGAACTCGAATGCGGGGGAGATCCTGTATCTCTTGGGCGATGCCGATAAAGTCGTGGGTATTTCCCAGTCGATCGCGAACAATGCCGAGCAGGTGAAGATGTATCCGAATGCGACGGTGGTCGGAGCCTGGAACGAGCCGGATGTGGAGTATCTGATTTCGCTGGATGCCGATCTGGTGATCGGGTATGCGACGTCGAAGCCGAAGAATGCCGAGGTTCTGGCGTCTCCAGGGATCCCGATCGTGTATATCGACTGCACGAAGCCGGAAACGATGACGCAGGATATTGTTGAGATCGGCAAGATCTCGGGTAATACGGAAAAGGCTCAAAGAATCGCGGAGTATTATAACGAGGTTATTACCGAGGTCGAGTCAAGGGTCGCTCCGATTTCTCTGACCCGCACGGTCTATGCGGAAAGCTATACGGCCTACTGGGGTCAGGGAACGGATACGGGGATGGGGCAGCTGATTTCGATCGCCTGAGGATGGAATATTATGAAAGATACCGGTTCCAAGAAGATCTCCGACGAGTGGGTGGTCTCATCGAGTCCCGAGATCATCGTGAAGCTCGTGAATAATATGAACGACCCACAGGCCGCGTATGGCGAGCTTGTATCAAGGGTCGGGTTCGATACGATCAGTGCGGTCGAGAATGACAAGGTCTGGCTTCTCAGAAACGATCTTACCTACGGGCCGAGATCCTGCGCCGCGGCGGTCGCTCTTGCAAAAATGATCCATCCGGAAGTGTTCAAGGATATGAGCGTGGAGAGCGTTTTAACCGAGTTCAACACCCGGTTTGGAACGGACTTTGATGTGACGGGACTGACGTATCCGGAGCTGTAAGATTCCCAATAGGGAATTTATTTTTTTTGAGTGATGATTGTATTTGATATAGGAGTTACGCGGTGTCATTCCCAATCCAATTTGGGAAGGGTAGTACTGGGTGTGGACACATGAGATAAAACCAACCGCAAATCGGCGCGAATCCGCCCTTCGGGCGAGGCGAATCGGATTTGCTGATCCTCACTCTCGCTCGTCGTGTCTTTCAGCCACGACGGCTCGTCCCTTCATCGGGACCGTTCGGGCAAATCCTGTCGGTGCCCCGGCACCTCCTGAAGGAAATATTTAGGGAGTATTTTAATGAAAAAGAGGGGGAGAAATTACTATCGGGAGCCGCTGGGGCGGCGACAGGATTTGCCCGAACGATCCCGATGAGGGATGAGCAAGACAGCGAAGCTGTATTGCGAAAGTGAGGAATAGCAAATCCGATTCTTCTCGCCCGAAGGGCGGATTCGCGCCGATTCGCGGTTGGTTATTTTTATGTTTCCACACCCAAAAAACTCCATTACGAATTAGAGTTACACAAACACCGCGTAAGTCCTATTGATAGAAGATTATTGTGGAGATGGTACGTCTGAGTTTTGGTAAAAAATAAGTCCAATCGGGAAAAGAGGGTTATTGGTTGGATGATGTTAGATCATCCCATTATCTTTATCTCTTTCTACGAGTGTCAACACCTTTTTTTCTAATTGCGAGAAGTTGCATCATTAAGTTGTATCCATATTTTGTTAATGTCCAATAGGTATCGGTATCTTTGACGCCGCGATTTTTTTTTACTTTCAACAATTTGACCCAATGCAACCAATTGGATTTTAATTGTCTGAAATGATGTATCAGTAATCCGGAAATCATGTAAATCAAGTTCCGTATCTGACTTATTTTGTTGTTTCTGCTGTGATAAATATGTATTAAGACATTGTTTTAATCTTATTTCCCCCATTTCATTAACTAAATTTGGCGATATAATTTTGAATATTTCATTCCATGTGAGTGAAAGAGTATCAGTAGTACGTGTATGAAAAGAAATAATTTCTGCGATGTAGGAATAAGTAATTTCAAATTTATCATTGCCGTTTGCAAATTTTTCACTACCTTTTGGAGGTTCAGTAGATATCACATTTATCTGTTCTTCCAACACCACTATTTTCTTTTGTAATAGAGAATTTTCTAGCAGTAGCTCATCAGATGATATGTTATCCCCTTTTATCCATCCAATAGAGGGGCAATCTACTATGATTTCCGTTAAAGCCAGGATAACTTCAGACATTAAATGGTGCTTATTTTCCCAATATGAAACTAATTTTTCATCCGTGACATTGGTTTTAAATTTTTTCAACATGTCTATGTTTTGTTCTGATGGATCTACGAAATTTTTATCTTTTGGTAAAAACACGAGAATTGGTTTCCCAATTTCTTTTGCATAAATGAATTCTTTCTCCGTATAACTTATCCCATTCTTATCCAGAGAACCATAGCGTCCACCAATTATTAAGAGATAGTAATCACACTCATCAATAACTCTCTTAATTACCTTCACCTGATCATCATTTGAAGCGTGAAACAATTCCATTCCTGTTGGAATGTGATTCAATTTTAATATCGCTTTTAACACTTCTTGACGTTCTTCTCTCAAATCTTCATATGTTGAACTGATAAATACCTGATATTTTTTATTCACTTTATTCACACCATTATTGATGTTCAAATATGAAATCTAATCTATTATATACATATCCTCACTATTTTCATATATTAATGGAAATTACATTCATACATAGATGAAATTGGATAATTTATAGTTTAACACCACAAAAAAGTAATAAATTAAATCGATTTGCAGTGCCTCCCTTTTTTTCTAAAGTTCGCTCTCATCACCCATCTTGGCAATCTTGCTCCAGAATCTGAATTCATAGACTAGAGAATATCTATCAACCCATTTTTTAACGCGAATCATGATTTAAGGAGGATTGGCTACATCCCTACCGCTTCACCCCCCCAAAAAAAGAAGAATACCCATTATTCCTTGACGTTTTTTTTTATTTACACTCGGTTTTGAATCGTTTTCCCCTGATGGATATTATAACAAAATGCAGCCAGCATATTTTTCACTCGTACTCTTTGCAGCGTTGTTACCTTCAC
>NIZU01000037.1 GCA_003315675.1 Methanocorpusculum sp. MCE | reverse complement strand
TGGAGTTCGAGGTCGCGGACCCGTTCCATGAGGTCGGCATAGTCGCGTTCGAGTTCTTCGAGGCGTTTTTCCATGTTTTCCTGGGATGTCATGTATAGGAGATTGGCTACATCCATACCCCCTCACCCCCCCCAAAAAAAGAAGAATACCCACTATTCCTTGACGTTTTTTTTTTAAATTTACACTCTGTTTTGAATCGTTTTCACCTGATAGATATTATAACAAAATGCAGCCAGCATATTTTTCACTCGTACTCTTTGCAGCGTTGTTACCTTTACCAACCCTGCATGAAAGATATTTTTGATCACTGCATAGGGTCTCTCGCCCTTTGATCTCTTCCTACTTATTCGCAGATTTCTCAGTTTATCTCGTATGCCAATGGGATGCCCTCTCGCTCCCCTTTTCATTGTGGCACTATATCCCTTGCATTTTGCTCCCTGATATCCCCGATCCCGATAGACCACTTCTCCTTTTTCTGAGAGGTCCACCTGACTATCATGAACATTTGCCGTGGTGGTTTCAATGCGTCGAATAAGATCGTGCGTCGTATCCATGATGGTATGAAGTTTATAGCCATAGTGCATTTTGCCGTTCTTGGACATGATTTTTCCATCTTTATCCCGTCGTGTTTTTGCCTGATCTCCTCGCGGCGTGTCTTTCTTACAATGACCGGGTTCAGCATACACAAACGTTGCATCCTGAATCATACCTTGTTCAATTTTCAGACCTTTCAGGTCAAGTTGTCTCTGAAACTCCTGCCAGACCAATGTATCAACGCCTGATTCGGACATGCGCTCCCGAAATAACCAGATCGTTGAATTGTCGGGTATTTTGTCAGGACAGCCAAGAGTTCGCAAGATCGAATCTTGCTCACCGTTTCGGGCTAACGCCCTCACTTACCATGCCAAAAAGAAAGACGATCATAAATTTCACGTTCAACGGCGAGATCAGACAGATTATACCAGACTTCCAGAAGCTGAATCTTGAACATAAGTATGACATCGACATTGGGATGACCGCCCTTGCCGGATTTATTTGCATACATGGATTCAAGAAGAGGGCGAAACACATCCCAATCAAGTGTTTTACCAACGTCGGAGAGACGGTCGCCAAGTTTTTCATAACGTTCGTGATATGCCTGGTTGAGACCAAAGCTGCTGAAAGTCCCCATACATACTACTCAACGTACGAAAAGAAAGTACTTTCTGTCGGGAAAAAAAGGTTGTTAGAAATTCTCAATCATAATCTGTGGGGAGGATTTCCTCCTATGTGACACCTTTTTTTTGAAAAATAGTCTAAGAAAAATATTTAGTGGAAAAGTTCGTCCATATACTCTACCGATCTCCCCTCTGACTCCTTTTTTGTGAACACGGTAATTACATCGCCCGGCATAAAGGTCACATTTCCGCTTGGGATGATCAGTTTGCCCCCCCTCCGGATCGCAATATAGAGCATATTCTTCATATCCGACACGTCTTTGACTGTTTTGTTCACACCTTTTGCCCCTTCGCTTGCCGTCACCTCAAAAATGCTTCCCCCCTCAATCGATGCAAGAAGCTGCGTGTCCGGGTTTTCCGACCAGAGATACAGGCTGCGGGCCACGATCTCGTCTGGGTTTTCGCTGATCCGGACACCAACTTCTTTGAACAGATCCGAGTGTTCCTTTTGGTTCACGATCGAAACAAGAGTCTTCACCGCGTATTTTTTAGCAAGCCAGCAGGCCATGAGATTCAACGCATCATCGCTGGTCGTCGCGACAAGCGCGTCTGCCCGATCGATCCCGGCATCTTCTAAAATTGCTTTATCGGTCGCATTTCCGGCGATTGCCAGGAGATCGTGCTGGGAGAGGATATCTGCACACCGATCCTCATCCTTATCGATTACCACAACACTGTGCCCGTTCTCCGATGCAATCCCTGCAAGACTTCTTCCGATCCCGCCCAGACCAACGATGATGAGATACATAGAAAATCGTATGCTGTCAGGTGGTATTATATCTATTCCCTGAAATATACGTATCCGATGACAATCTGCGGAGTTGATGAGGCAGGCAAAGGTCCGGTCCTCGGTCCGATGGTCACTGCAGGTGTTCTCGTATCGGATATATCCGAACTGGAGATGCTGGGCATCAAAGACTCCAAAAAACTCAGTCCGAAAAAACGCGAGAGCCTGTTTGAAGAGATCACTGCTTCATGGCAGACATATACGGTCGTGCGAACTCCTTTTGATATCGATTCACGCGAAGGGACAATGAATGCTTTTACTGCCTCCTGTCATGCAGAAGTAGTCCGTGCTCTTTGTGCCGATATCGTGTATCTCGATGCCTGCGATGTGAATGCACAGCGTTTCGGTGAAAATGTCCTCATGCTGAGCGGGAGTTCCGCTCAGATATGTTCCGAGCACAAAGCCGATGCCAGATACGCGGTTGTCGGAGCGGCCAGCATCGTTGCAAAAGTAACCCGGGACAGATGTATTGCCGATCTCAAGGAAGAATACGGCGAGATCGGGAGCGGATATCCCTCGGATCAGGCGACGATATCTTTTCTAACCGGGTATATCAGTACACGCGGAGAAGTTCCGCTCTGCGCCCGCAGATCCTGGCAGACCATACAGGACATCCTTAATCGGGTGTCACAGACAGATCTTTCAGCCTTCTTCTAAGAAACCTCTTATTATCCTACTTCCAATAAGTATAGAATGGATCTTGGCTGGCTTATTCCGGTACTCACTGCTGTAATGATTTATGCGTGTATATGCTGCGCCATTTTAAAATACAATATTCTTCCAAATACCTTCTCCTTCATGGGTCCCTGTCTGATGATCAAAACGACCCATACCGGTATCTTTGACAAACTCTCCAGACCGAAACGTCTCCTGATTGCGTATGGGAATCTGGGGGTCATTCTGACCGTTATCAGCAGTGTGGTCGTCACCCTCCTCTTCGTGCTGACCGCTTTCATGAGTTTGATTATCGAGACCGAACCGATTGCACCGCAGAATCTTCTGCTGATTCCGGGAATAAATGATTATGTTCCCTCGACGTTTGCCGTCTGGTTTGCCCTCATTTTTGCGATGGTGATCCATGAGTTTGGGCACGGCATTCTTTCCCGTGTGGAAAACATCAAAGTCAAATCTGCGGGGGTTCTCGCACTCGTAATCCCGATCGGTGCATTTGTCGAACCCGATGAAGAAGGAATTGCCAAATCTTCGCTTGAAGCAAAACTCAGAATGTACGCGGCAGGAATCACCAACAACCTGCTTGTTGGGGGAATCTGTATCCTTTGCTTAATCCTTCTTCTCGGCCTCGTTGTCCCCGGGACATCGCCGTATGTGTACGGGGTGTACGAAGGATATCCTGCCGATGAAGCAGGCGTTCTGCCCGGCACGGTCATTTTCGCTCTTGACAACACCTCGGTGTCCAGTCTTGCGGATATTTCTGCGTTTCTTGCTGCGACGAAGCCGAATCAGACGATAACTCTTCACGGCGAATATCGGGGAACTCCTCAGACGTATGATGTGACTTTGACCTCTATCCCGCAGGATCTTGCCGGCAGTGTTCTTGTGTCTGGATCGGACGCAGGGTTTATCGGTGTGTCCTTCTCTGAACCGTCCGTCATCACGAATGCTCTTCACACATTGATGTATCCGTCATCCCCCGCGGGAGCTGCAGGGTCACTCCTGACATTTGTGGCCCTGCCTTTCTCCTCGATCGCCGGCTCTGCTGCGCTGGGTTTCCTGATCGTGGATACCCCTGATCCGGCAATATTGTCTGCTCCGTTTGCCGGCTTCTGGGAGATTATCCATATCCTCTACTGGTGTGCCTGGATCAACATCCTTCTCGGCATATTCAACGCTTTGCCGCTTGGGCCGTTTGACGGCGGTCAGATGCTGCGTGAAAGTCTGCGCTCATGGTTTGTCAGCCGCGGTAAGGATGAAAGAACCGCATTCAGCATCTGCCGGTCAATATCCTACGTTCTTGTCCTGCTGATTGTTATCCCGCTGATCATGCCGTATCTCGTCTGAGGGAAGATTAATTATCTCTCTACTTCCCACATAACTATCATGAAGCGTATCGCGGTACTTGCGTCCGGGCGCGGGTCCAACTTCCAGGCGATTCTGGATGCTCTTGCGGCAGGCGAAATTAACGGGGAGATCGTGGCTCTTTTGACGGACAACAGAGATCCCTATGCAATTAAACGGGCAGATGCGGCCGGGATTCCTGCTATTGTTCTGAATTACAAGGATTATCCCTCCAAAGAGGCGTATGAACGCGATCTTCTTACTGCTATGCAGGATGTTTGTGCCGATCTTTTTGTTTGTGCGGGATATATGCGTATCATCGGTTCTGAGATTGCCCGGGAATTTTCAGGAAAAATGATAAATATCCATCCGGCCCTTCTCCCTGCCTTTTCCGGTCTCCACGGACAAAGGCAGGCTCTGGAGTATGGGGTAAAAATTGCCGGCTGCACGGTTCATTTCGTGGACGAAGGTCTCGACTCCGGCCCGATCATTTTACAAAAGGCTGTTGAGGTTCTGGATGATGATGACGAAGACTCTTTGTCCGAGAGGATTTTAGAACAGGAACACCTGGCTTTTCCCGAAGCCGTAGCTTTGTTCTGTGCCGATCGCCTCACGGTTGCCGGCCGCCATGTGAAAATACTTCCCGAGGCAAACAATCAATAGGTCTGAACCCTTATTGTATAAGGCATAATCTCTATGGCAAAAGCAGAAAAAGGCGTCTCAGCAAAAAAAATCGCTCAGGAACGGGTCGATATTTTGTTTGAACGTGCAAAAGAGGCACGAGATGAGCCTGAACTCTCTGCTCGCTATGTCTCCCTTGCCCGCGAGATGGCGATGAAACAGCGTGTTCGTCTGGCACACTATCACCGGCGCTCATTCTGCCCGTCATGTCATGCTTACTTTATCCGGGGGACAAATCTCCGGGTCAGGATTCAGCATGGGAAGATCATCTATACCTGCGGTATCTGCGGAGCAGTTACCCGTATCTCCCTCAATAAAAAACCCGAATCAAGGTGAAAAACAATCTCAGATATTACAGAATCCTATATCCAGACCCTGAAACCAACCATATGGGTCGGCAAAAACGGCTACACCGAAGACCTCGTCGCCGAGGTTCGCCGTCAGCTTGACGCACGTAAAGTTATCAAAATAAAATGGCTTCAGAACGCCGATATGAATGCCGAAGAGGTACAGGACCTTGCCAAAGCCGCCTCTGCAGAAGTTATTGCCGCGCGTGGGAGAATGGTCGTCCTTGGTGCGAAAAACCGGGGAAAGGTCTCCGAAACCGCACCTTCGAGACGAACGCCGCCGAAAAATCTCTCAGCACGAAACAAAATCAAGTCTTCCTACTTGGGAAAGAAATAACTCCTGTCTTTTATCTAGGGAACATATATTATCTTTTGAATCTAATTTATACAGACTGTTAATGTCATCAATTGCGGAAATGTTCCGTGAAGCATGTCTCCAACATGCGGCATACAGTGAGGATTGTCAATGACTACAGTGTTTGATATTCCGGCAGACTTACTCATCGCGAAGGTAGCAGACGAACTCAAGAACGAGTCCGTTATAAAAGCACCCGAGTGGGCTGAGTTCGTCAAGACGGGAGTACACAAGGAGATGCCGCCGGAAAATCCAGACTGGTGGTATGTTCGTTCCGCAGCAGTGCTGCGTAGAATTTACGTTGACGGCCCAATTGGAGTTGAGCGCATGCGCTCCGTTTACGGCGGTGTGCAGGACCGCGGTTCCAAGCCGTCCCACTTTAGAAAAGGCAGTGGAAGCATTGCCAGAAAAGTCATGCAGCAGCTCGAAACTGCCGGCTACCTCGAAAAGGTTACCGGTGGCCGCAGTGTTTCTGCAAAAGGCCGCAAATTCCTCGACAACATCGCCTACTCCATTAAGGATCAGGCAGTCGAGACTGCGCCCGGACTCGCAAAGTATTAAAAATAATAACTGACAAATTGAAGGTGATTCAAGAATGGGAGACGATGAACTCGCAGAGATCCGCCGTCAGCGTATGATGCAGATGCAGCAGCAGCAGCAGATGGCGGAACAAGACCAGATCCAGCGTCAGCAGCAGATGCAGGCACAGATTCAGTCTGTACTCATGCAGGTAATGGAGCCTGAAGCTCGTGAGCGGTTAAACACCATCCGGCTTACAAAACCGGAGTTTGCCGCATCCGTCGAGCAGCAGATTGTATCTCTCGCCCAATCAGGACGCCTGCGTCAGAAAATTACCGATGAACAACTCAGACAGCTGTTAATTCAGATTGTCCCGCAGAAGAAGGAATTCAATATCCGCAGGGTTGGATGAAAGTAGGTGTGCTCTACAGCGGCGGTAAAGACAGCAGTCTTGCCGCGGTCCTGTTGTCACGGGATTATGATGTGGAGCTTTTGACTTTTGTCATTGACGAAACCCATGCTGTGCCTTCTATCGAGGCGGCGGCAAAGGAAACCGGTTTCCCCTGGAAGAAACTGGTCTTTGCGCCAGGTTTCCTTGATGAGGTCGTGGACCAAATCGTTTACGACGGGCATCCTGCAAATGCCATCAACGAAATCCACCGACGGTCCCTCTGTGCTGCAGCACAGGAATATGAGGTGGTCGCCGACGGGACCCGACGAGATGACAGGGTTCCGATGCGGACACAATCTGAAGTGCAGAGTCTGGAGATGAAGTACGGGGTAAGTTATATCCGCCCCTTACTTGGCATCGGAAAAACCGAGATCATCCGGTTGGCTGAAAAGTTCTTCGAGATCGCCTACGGCGAAACCGGAGCAATTCCAAACGGTGACTTCGAAAACGAGATCAGGGCTGAAATGACCCGGAGAGGAATAGACTTTACGTCTCTCTTCCCGAAAAATCATGAACAGTCTCTGATCATCAAGAAAAAAATGGTGAATGAACCATGAGCAAACTTACCAAAAGCCGTAAGATTCGTCTTGCAAAGGCAACCCAGCAGAACCGCCGTGTTCCTGCCTGGGTCATGATCAAAACCAAGCGCACTGTTGTGTCGCATCCAAAGAGACGCAACTGGAGACGCAGCACTCTGAAGGTGTAAAAAAATGGTAGAAGTGCAAAAAGAACAGGTATACGTGATCCCGCTCCGCGATGTGAAGCGTGTTCCGTGCTACAAGCGTGCAAACGCAGCTATCAAAGACATCCGCGGCTATCTCGAGCATCACATGAAAAGTGATGACGTTAAACTCGACAAGAGTATTAACGAACTCGTCTGGGCACGCGGATCCCAGAAACCGCCAAGACGCATTCGTGTTCTGGCAATGAAGTTCGAAGACGGTCAGGTCCAGGCAGAACTTGCTGAGGAATAAATGGACCCGACCCTGTCATTGAATGGTGACCCGAACATCGGCGTGTATGCCCGTGTCTTTGAAGATCTTGCCGTGGTCCCGGTCGAAGCTCCAAAAGAGTTCCGGGACAAAATAGCGGAAGCTTTGGATGTCGAGGTTATTGAAACCTTTATCCAGGGATCCTCTGTCATAGGTCTCCTTCTGACCGGCAACTCCCGCGGATTTGTCGTTTCCGGTCTCATTCAGGATTCAGAACTCGAAATCCTTCAGGAGTACGGCGATTGTCTGCTCCTCGGAGAAGAGATGAATGCGGCAGGGAACGTAATTCTGACCAACGATTCGTTTGCCGTCGTGCATCCGGACATGTCGTCTGCGATGCGCGAAATGGTGGCGGATTTTCTGAAAGTCAAGATTATCCCGATGTCTTTTGCCGGAGTCGGAACGGTCGGTATGACGTGTGCCTGTACCAATACAGGTGTTCTTCTGCCGGCAAGAAGCACTCCCGAGGAGATCGAAAAACTGGAACGCAGCATTGATAATGCTGATGTCGCTATCGGAACCGGATCCGTCAACATGGGTTCGGGGCTGATAGGTACCGGTCTTCTGATCAACAGCAAAGGATATCTGGCAGGTAACGCTACCACGGGCTATGAACTTGGTAGAATCGAAGATGTATTTGGATTCTTGTGAAAAATTCCAATTTTTCACGAGTTGAGTATGCTTTAATGAAGTATGCGATTTCTGTGAGGTGAAATGAATGCCGAAATTCGAGGTAAAGGGCACGTTCAAAAATGATGGACAGATGAAGCCCTTCACAAAAATAGTCGATGCACCTTCCGAGAAACTTGCTGGAGAATTCACTCTTGCAACGATCGGAAGCAAGCACAGACTCGAACGCAAGTATATTACCATTGACGCTGCAAAGGCTATTAATGGCGAGTAATACTGATCAGGCATCCCTGGAGCAGGAGGTCCGCTCCCTCCAGGCATATGCCAATGAATATTCCCAGCAGTTTGAACTTCTGACCCAGCAGCTGCGGTTCATCGAATCAGCACGCGCTGAAGCATTGGCGTCTACCGAGTCGCTTGAAGCTTTCAGCGGTCTGGAAGGAGATTTGCCCACTTTTCTGAATCTGGGCGGGGGCATATCCGTTCATGCAACCGTCACCGACACGAAGAAGATTCTGGTTGGGATCGGCGCAGGCATCACGGTTGAAAAACCGGTCGAAGAAGCGATTACGTTCCTTCGCGACCGGGTCACTGAGATGGATGCATCCGCAAAACGGCTTTCCGAGTCTCTTGGAAAGCTTCAGGAACAGATGCGGGCCGTTGAGCAGAGAATGCAGGAAATCTATTCTCAGACTCAGCACCGCTGAACTTCTCTTTTTTATATTGCCCTTTATCGGCATGTACCCGTGAGATGCTGAACGCCCTAAAAAAGGAGTGTTTTATCTTCTTCTCATCAGAAGGCAAGGAAGACCAAGGCCAAACAGAATCCCAATTATTGACACTGGGGACTTCGCGCTCCCGCTGTTTGGAAACTCCGGCTCTTCGAGATAGAATGCATCGTCGTCAAGATAATCATCGAGTTCGACTACCCAGTAGCAATTATTTTTCACCCAAGGCAGTAAAGACTAAATCTTCTGCCGGATCATCGCCGAAGGTAAAACGATCTGCAGAATATACCGTAGAGATCGAATCCTCTTCTTCGTTGTATATGTCGAGAAGCGGGGTAAACACATCTCCAGCTAAAACATCCGTGTCTCCCCAGAGATTCGTACGCGAATCCCACCCCTCATCAGAGATGGATTCAACACACATATCTGTTGTCTTCATCGCGGTCATATCGACAACCGCTGTGATAACCGAGGGATGAGTTATGTCCTTTCCGTTGATTTGTCTCGTTAGGTTCCCGTATATGAGGTAAACATTGTTTACGGAGCCGTCTTCAACGACGGAGTATGCATACGTCATTGTTACGAGTATGCCTGTGTTTTTGCCGTCGCTAAGGACGAACCAGGACCCGTCCCAGTCCGGCTCCTCATATTCGCCGGTCGGAACGGAAATCCAGAGGTCATCCTCGGAAAAAAGCGTAGATTTCTTCAAGCGGTGTTTGACCGACGATGATGTAATGTGAATCCTTGAGATACAGATAATCGGCAAACACATCAGTCGTTTCCGTATCATCATGGACAACGATCGTTCGGCTGTCGGCGCTCCCGCTTCTATACGCGGCGCTTGGCCGAGTTTGGGTGCCTGCTTTGTTCATATAGGTTGAGAAATACGCATACCAGCCGTTTCTTCCAAACGCTATACTGTGAGGGACGTCGTTTGTAAACGCCGCATTCGGCGCCGCGATCGATACACCGTTTGCAGCACTGAAGTATCCGGAGTAGTCTGCCGCGACAATGTAATCACGCAGTGAGGTCAGCAGAGCTCCGGCTGATGTATGCAGGGGAGTGTCCTCTTCGGTATTTGCATAGATCAGGTCAGCAAACTGATAGAGATCTATCGACGTCACCTTTGATCCGTCATCACTTCTCCCGTATCCCTGGGCAGTTTTGTAAATCTCTCCAAGCGCAGCAAGAGACTCTTCGTCATTGAGGCTTTCTTTTAGCGAGGTTCCAAGTACGTCCAGGGACGATACAACCTCCTCTGTTTTTTGGAGACGGACAAGCGAGAGGGTTTTATCATCCCCGTCCTGCGTTGAGATAAACGAGGATATGACGCTTTTCCCGAAATTTTCCGGCGTTATTCCCGGGTTGCTGGAGAGCGTTTTACCAATTCCCACATAATTGTGTCTGGCTCCAGGCACATTCTCTTCCGATGCCAGCAGATAATCAGCATGGGTATGCAAGGCATCCGCCACTTCAAGGGACGCCATCAGACAGGCATCGAAGATGATGACGTCATAAGATTTGGAGGCAGCAAGCCCGGTCTGCAGATCCTCCACACTCATCCATGTGTCGAGCAGTTCGTTCGCGCCGAACCCCTCATATCCCCCGCCGTGATTCCAGAAGATGAGGTATCTGTTGGCTGAGGTAAGGTCGTTTTCTGTACAATAGTTTTCTGCGTACGTCAGCCCTTTCGATAATGCACCTGACGATGAGGTGTCCACATCAGAAACCCGGGTAAGAACGTATTCGGTTGGTGTCTGGTGATCTCCGTCCGATCCAATGATCCCGTCTTCCAGATCTTTTTTCAGCAGTTCCAGATTCGTATTCGTTATGGCAAGACCATTGTCCCATCCTGTTTGGGCAGCTCCGCCGTAAATAACTAAAATATTGAGAATATCTATCAACCCATTTTTTTAACGCGAATCATGATTTAAGGAAGATTGGCTACATCCCTACCCCCTCACGCCCCCCCAAAAAAAGAAAAATACCCATTATTCCTTGACGTTTTTTTTTATTTACACTCTGTTTTGAATCGTTTTCACCTGATAGATATTATAACAAAATGCAGCCAGCATATTTTTCACTCGTACTCTTTGCAGCGTTGTTACCTTCAC
>NIZU01000036.1 GCA_003315675.1 Methanocorpusculum sp. MCE | reverse complement strand
GCCTGGTTGAGACCAAAGCTGCTGAAAGTCCCCATACATACTACTCAACGTACGAAAAGAAAGTACTTTCTGTCAAAAAAAAGGTTGTTAGAAATTCTCTATTTTTCTTTTTTAACGATTTCAGTTCCAAAACGCCTGCTTCGGGATTTGCCAGAAGATGATTCGCTACAAGCGGTTCGTGAACCAGACGGCAGTCCATGCAGCTCCATATCTCCCCATGCGGTTTCTCGATCATCTGCCCGAACTCCGTATCCATGCACGGATAAAGCGGACAGTAGCAGAAACTGCACTGCTGGTCTGCATAGTTATGACATGGATAATACGGGCAGTCCTCAGGGATCCATTCGTTCCAGTGGTCGCCCCCATACCTGCTGTAGATGAAAAACGACGGCCGGTGACGTTTGACGATCGCGGGATTTCCTCTCGACCAGCCGCGGGTCACTCCCCAGGTGGAAAGAAGATAGTTGTCGAACCGGACGAGGGCCTCGGTCAGGGCATGGGATACGGCTTTGGAGATGCGCATCCCGGTCTCGGTCAGAGGTCCCGCGAATGCTTCCGGAATCCCTTCCGTTTTTTTCGCAGGCCACGACCACGGCGTCCGTCGAGAGAGCGCTGCCCGGAACTTTTCTCGCCGTGATCACCTGCATTTTTGCTTCGGTGACCGTCATCATAGCCCCAAGCAAAGCGGCATCGGTGAGGGGACGATCAATGGTAACGATGATGATGATCGTCTGGTTCCGGTCTGAAACAGCGGCGGTGACAAAAACCGCGACATAGTCATAGCGGGCTATGCAGAGGTTCGTGATCGGGAGAGCGGTCAGAAGACCAAACTGCGGCTGGAGAAATCCGTTTGTTGTTGATACCAGGTCAATGTGCCGTGAGGCTTCATCCGAAAAATCCCGCGGAACCGAGATGTTCAAAATCGATCCGACATCACGAAGACCGCCGTCAACGCCGTTGCTTGCCGCCCGAAAGTTTCCTCTGACGATCAAAACATCCTTTCGCAGATAATACCGCATACTCAAAACTTCCCGTCCTGCTCGAAACTCCTGCCGAACTGCAGGGCAAGCTCCGCTTTATACAACTCTTTTCCAAGATAGCCTGCGTGATCCAGCAGCGAGACGCCGTCTTCTGCAAGAATCGCGGAGAAGACATCATAACACGAAGTTCCCCGGATCGCCTTTCCATCTCTGACGGCGACGATATAGCCGTTCTCGAGTCCGATCCGGAAGTTTCCTTTCGGATCATAGGTCAGGTACTCCGACGGAACCCCGGCATCCCGGATTTCTTCATAGAGGAGCGGGGGCTCCCGCCGGAACCGTTTTTCTTTGAGAATCAGCAGATCGAGACCCACATCCTTTGGATACGGGCGGTCTTTCGACAACGTCATCATCTCGACCGCACGCCGCATCTCGGCTGTAGCCCCATGCGTTTTATCCGAGTGTTCGGAGATCAAAAGACACGCAGTCCCCGTCTCGGCCGCGACCGACGCAAGCACGGCGCAGACCCCCGGACTGTCCGCATCCATCATCTCGACGACATTCACGCATCCAAGCACCTTCGGACAGATCGTCTCCGGCAGGTATCCCGCAAGAGACCGGGTCATCCCCGAAAGCGGCGGCTGGAGCAGAGGATCTGCCAGAATCCGGAAAAGCCCGGCGCCGACCGCCGAGCGGATCGTTTCTTCGAGAGATGCATCGTCCAGCGGGATCAAAACGACCGCCGCTCCCGCCTCCAGAATCTTTTCTGTGAGAATGGGGATCGTCTCCTTTGTAAGAGAAAAGATCAGATCCGCACGGAAAAGCGAGGCTTCGATCAGTTCGGGATCCAGCGTGTCGATCGAAAGCGGGATGTCCAGATCCGCCGTCATCGAAAAACATCTGACCACATCATCCTCGGTCGCATCGAACCCGAACCCGAGATCCACGATGTCGGCCCCGTTTTCATGAGCACGAATCACCGCATCCCGAAGGAAGGGGTGCCGGTGGGCATCCATGATCTCGTGGATCACTTTGATCCGCGAAGTTCCGCCGATCTTGACCCCCCGGATGGTAAAAAACGCGTCCGCCTCCCACTCCGCAAGAACCAGATTCTCCCTGGCGGCCTTTCGTTTTTCTTCGGCAAGTATATCATCGGCCGGCATTTCCGCAGAAAGCCTGCCGGCGGCTATCAGCGGAACGCATATCCCCATGTCGGCTGCGTGGCGCGTTCCTTTTCTGATAGGGATGCCCGTTCTCTTTTCCGTATCATGAAACGAAGCCGTACACATCCCGGAAACGACCGCAAGATCGCAGGGATGTGAAGCGATAAGCTTCTCTAACGACGCCGGTGTTAAAAAAGAAGCAATTTCGCCTGTTTCGACGATCTCACAGGTAAACTCGGTTACCTTGGATAAAGCCAGAACGAGGGAGGGGGCACTCTGGCGTCCTGTGGGAAAGAGAACATGCATTGTATGTTATCCTTATGTTTTTGTACTTACATAGTAATTACCGTAAGATGGTCCTGATAACCTGCGATATGCATATCCACACGAGTGCTTCGGCGGACGGTAAGTGCGCCGTCAAAGACGTCATAGCCAAAGCGAAGGAACGCGGGCTTGATGCGATCTCGATTACCGATCATGACACGACCGAGGGGGCAAAGCAGGCGCTCGCACTGAAAGATCCGGGGATCATGATCATCCCGGGAATCGAGGTCTCGACGAAACAGGGACACCTCCTCGTGCTCGGCACGACGAAGGTGTTCAAGCATGGAAAGGATGTGCTCGAAACGATCCGGGAGGCAAAAGCAGAAGGCTGCCTTACGATCGTTCCCCACCCTTACCATCGATGGCGGCACGCGGTCGGTCTCCACTCGCCGGACGCCCTGCGGGAAGCCGACGCGGTCGAAGTGTTCAACAGCAGATACTATATCGGGACCGCGAATTCCCGCGCTGCCAAGGTCGCCAAAAAATACCATAAACCCATGACTGCCGGGTCCGACGCCCATACCAGTCAGTTCGTCGGCTACGGAATCAATATCATCGACGCGGAGGAACGGACGGTCCCATCGATCTTGGACGCGATCAGAAAGGGAAAGATCGAGAGCAGATGTAAAAAGACGCCGATTCGGACTTACACGTCCCAGTCGTTCCACAACGTCGTTCGAAAGGTCCGCCGGCAGACCTCCAGGCTCAAACCCCGGCGGGTGAGATGAAGCTCGCGTTCCTTGCAGGCTACCGGGGACAGAACTTCGCGGGCTCCCAGTATCAGCCGGATAAACGAACCGTGGAAGGGGAGTTTGTGACCGGCGGGATCGAGCTCGGGCTTTTTGCCGATGCGAAGGAAGCGCATTTCCGGACCGCGGGACGGACCGATAAAGGCGTGAGTGCGCGAAGACAGCTGTTTTCGATCACGACCGATAAGCCGGAACTCGCGGTCGAAGCGCTGAACTTTCATCTGCCGGATGATATATGGTGTCTCGGCGCTGCCGAGGTCGACGACGAGTTCTATCCAAGATACGCCGCACGGGAGCGGAGCTACCGGTATTACTTCCCCTATCCGGCGGACGTTTCCAGAATGCAGGACGCAGGCTCCCGGCTTGTCGGAACGCACAACTTCTGCGGGTTTGCAAAAATTGAGGCCGGCCGTGACCCGGTCCGGACCGTGACCCGCGCCGCGGTCTTCGAGGGAGCGGACGGCTGCCCGGTCTTCGAGGTCGCCGCAAAGAGTTTTCTCTGGAATATGGTTAGAGGGATGGCCGGGGCTTTGCAGACCGTCGGCCTCGGCCTCGGCCTCGCCGTACCTGACGTCATCGACGAGCTTCTCACCGCCCCAACGGCCCGGGTCCATCCGGCGCCGGCCGAGGGCCTCGTCTTCTGGGACGTGGTCTGTGATCTTTCCTTCACGCCGATGCGGCAGAAACGCGAAGTGAAACGCTCGCTCGCCCGGGACGCGGTCTGTGCCCGGGCCGATATGCATACCGCCGAGGCTCTTTTGGAAGACGATCCGGAGGATTTCTGGAAGAAAAAAGTGATCCGGGAGTACTCGGCATTGATGAAAAAACGGTGAAGGTTTTAATTTCTCTGAATAGGACATACGCGGTTTTGTGATTTCGACCGGAAAAAACTGACGTACTTATTAGATGTACGTCGATTTCGTGTAATGGAGGGTGCGCAAGCATGAGAAAAAACCAACCGCGAATCGGCGCGAATCCGCCCTTCGGGCGAGGCGAATCGGATTTGCTTATCCTCACTCTCGCTCGTCGTGTCTTTCAGACACGACGGCTCGTCCCTTTATCGGGACCGTTCGGGCAAATCCTGTCGCCGCCCCGGCGGCTCCCATTATTGATTTGCCTCTTGATCTTATGTCGTGATTGACAGTAAATTGAATATTTTTCATAATTAGAACTGCCCAATGGATCTTTCCCTCACGGGAGGCGCTGGGGCGCCGACAGGATTTGCCCGAACGCTCCCGATGAGGGATGAACCGGCGGGACGATAAGACCCGCCGTGTTCAAGTGAGGATAAGCAAATCCGATTCTGGGAGCAAGCCAACGGCTTGCGGGATTCAAACGAGGGCTGAAAGCCCGAAGCGGAGAGCAAAGCGAAGCTTTGCGGTTCGCGCCGATTCGCGGTTGGTTTTTTCTCATGCTTCCACACCGCGCTGCTCCTAAATAAAAAAAGGTGAAGCTCACTCCTCCATCTTCATCACGATCTCTTTTCCCCGCTTTTTTGCCTCGACCACGCTCTCCGGCCAGCCGTGCACCCCGCCGTGCTTATCCATCCCCGGGAACAGCACATTTTCCGCATAGGAAAAACCCGAATCATTGAAAAACGCCCTGACCACCGGAAACACCGAATCGAAAATATACGGAAGATCCTGCCCCGACGTCCCGAGAAATACCCCTTTGTGTTTTTTCAGATGGTCGGCGTCAAAGACGAGGGTCTTTCGAATGAACTTCTGCGCCCACAAAAACTGACCGCGGTCGATGAACGACTTCATCTCCGCCGTCACCGACATCGAGTAGATCGGAGACGCCAGAACCAGAATGTCCGACTGCAGCATCTGATCGAACACCGGCGTTAACGCGTCTCTGATAATGCAGACTCCATTTTTGTGGCAGGAGTTGCATCCTTTGCAGTTTTTGTGATCAATCGCCACGAGACGGATGACCGTCACCTCGGCGCCGGCCTCCTTTGCGCCTTCGACGAACGCATTCAGCACCGTCTCGGTGTTCCCTCCCTTCCTCGGGCTTCCGTTGATCACGAGCATGGTCGTCATTCTTCCACCATCAGTGCCGCCATCGCATCCCCAGCCTCTTTTGCTTTGGCAATTGCCTCGGGACTTTTCCGGAAATCGCTGATCTTGTCGAGACCCGGAAGAAGAAGATACCGGATCCGTGACGCCGGAATCTGGGAAACGTCGAAGAGGAACTGGGCCACAGGCACGGTGTGATCGAAGATCCCTTCGCGGTTCTGACCGGAAGCCGAGATAAACATCCCGAACTTTTTTCCCTCCGGCACCGGGAGATCGTGGAGGACATACTTTCTCGACCAGAAGACCTGACACCGGTCGATGAGCATTTTTCCCTGGGCACAGACCGACATGGAATAGACCGGGGAAGCGAAGATCAGAAGATCACAGGTTCGAATCTTTTCGCCGAGAACGGCGAAGTCGTCTTCATGGATACATACACTGGTCTTTTCACATTTTCCGCAGCCTTTGCACGGCGCGATGTTGAGATCGTTTAGGACGACCTTTTCAACAGACATCTCGGAAAACGATTCAAGCACCTTGTCGAGTGCGGACTCGGTATTGCCGTGACGACGCGGGGAAGTTGTTATGGCAAGAACGGATAAGGGCATTTATTCAGTATATTACCCCAGATACAGATAAATCCAGTGATGAGGGAAGGGAAAGTATGAGTTTATCCAATCGTAAATTCTGTAATATAAACCTCACTTCATTTTTCATATGTTGTTCTTTTTTGTGTACTTCGGTTTCGTGTACAGGATTCTTTTTCTTTGGCGGGGAGCTTTAGCTCCCTCAGCCGAGAAAGTCGATAGACTTTCGAGTGGCGCATCCATCGCACGAAATTCACGAAAAAATTTACGAAAACACGAAAGTAAAAAAAATGAAAATGGTGGGACACATGGGATTCCCTCCCCCTGTCCCCCACACGAAATATACGAACTCGCAAACCTTCGGTTTGCTCAGCTGAGGTCGGCCGCTTTCAGCGTCCAACCCGTCCCCCACACGAAACTTTCGAAAATCAACGAAATTCACGAAAAGGGGGACAGGGGAGGAGGAGAGGAATTCTTCTGTCTTCAAAAAAAGGTGAGTGTATTGGACTTTATTTCATTCAAAATGATACGGTGTTTCCTCTTCCTCCACTGAAAGAACTGCTGTTCCTTTTTGCACGATCATTTGCACGTACACCTTCGGGTATGTACCGAAATTGACTTAGATCCCCAGATCATATCCTCCACCCCCTGTCCCATTTTCGTGAATTTAGTTGGCGGGTTGACGACGAAGTCGACGACCTCAGCCGAGCAAACCGAAGGTTTGCGAGTTCGTATATTTCGTGTGGGGGACAGGGGGAGGGAATCTCATGTGTCCCACCATTTTCATTTTTTTACTTTCGTGTTTTCGTAAATTTTTTCGTGAATTTCGTGCGATGGATGTACCCAATCACAAAAATCCCATACACTAAACCGAATTACAACCCAAAAAGGATTTTCCAATTGAGAATATCTATCAACCCATTTTTTAACGCGAATCATGATTTATGGAAGATTGGCTACATCCCTACACCCTCACCTCCCACCCCAAAAAAAAGAAAAATACCCATTATTCCTTGACGTTTTTTTTTTTAATTTACACTCTGTTTTGAATCGTTTTCACCTGATAGATATTATAACAAAATGCAGCCAGAATATTTTTCACTCGTACTCTTTGCAGCGTTGTTACCTTCACCAACCCTGCATGAAAAACATTTTTGATCACTGCATAGGGTCTCTCGCCCTTTGATCTCTT
>NIZU01000035.1 GCA_003315675.1 Methanocorpusculum sp. MCE | reverse complement strand
AAAAAAAACGTCAAGGAATAATGGGTATTCTTCTTTTTTTGGGGGGGGTGAGGGGGTATGGATGTAGCCAATCTTCCTTAAATCATGATTCGCGTTAAAAATGGGTTGATAGATATTCTCAATATTTTTGTGGGGGCAGAGAACGCACTTAGATGGAGCGGAAGAACACAGTGGTGTTCATTCTCTTTGCACCGAAGAACTTGCGGCAGAACTCTGAGGCAATCGCGGGGGCATACTCTTTGCAGCTGAAGATATCGATATAAGCTGCGTTGGTGTCGTTGGCGAAGTGTGCCGAGAGGAGGGAGGTCTCAATCAGCTGGGTCATCGAATACCCGGCGACTCTCTCGTTTGGTCCGAAGTGAATGATCTGCGGTTCGCCGAAGCGTTTCATGTCGATCAGGTCCGCCAGTTCCAGAACGAACTGGTGGATCTTCTCTGCGTCACGGATAGTTGCCGGGTCGCACTCTTTCAGGTCGATAGAGGTGCAAAGACCCCAGCAATCGTCTTTCTTAAACTCTGCAATGACCTCTGCGTCGGTCAGGTGGTTTGCTGTCATCTGTTTCATAGATAAAGTCCTTCCAGCGTGGCGTGCCTGCCTCCCTTTCGGGCTGCATACCGCCTCAGACACCGTTCTGCCTGGGGCTTCATCTATGAGGTTTAGCACCGGTTTTATTGGGTTTGGAAACACGGCTTATTTACTCTCTACAGCACACGTTGGATAATAATAGATCAGTAGTTCAGTATTTAAATGTTTCTCACAAAAAAAGTCCGCGCATAATTGCCCGATTCGCCATCTGCTGACGTATTTTTCATATTTTAGCGATCTGCGGCCTATTTTCTCATGAAATCGAAATTTGCCCGATAATTGGGCACAAAATCAAAATCGGCACGATTAAACGCGAATAAAAAAAATACGCCGTTTCAGCCGGTGCGCCCCACTGCAGTGAAGGATACTGCCCGATATTTTTCCCGTCTTCAGACACACGGTCCGTAACACGATTTACAATCAAATGCGAATGCAAAATTACCGAACGGAGAACATACGTTTAGAAAAAAAAACGTTCTGAAAAGAAAAAAAAAGATATTTAGAGTAACCGGTTCAGAGACTCGATCTCTGTGCGGTCGATGCCCGGAATCTGGGAAAACAGTCCTTCTATTTTATCGCCAGCTCCCTCATCATCTTCAGTGATCATGGCAATCTTGATTGCAGAGAGACCAAATCCGATCGGCTCGACTTTCATATCCTCGATACCGGATACTTTTGCTCTGATGTCTGCCTGCAGTTTCTCAAGGTCAACATCCGGCGATTCCGGCATGATTTTCAGAATAACAACGACTTCACCCATTAATGATTCAGAGCCCCTGGAATCCGCACTTCGGGCAGGTGTATTTTACACTCTGTTTTCTGCAGCGTGCACAGCGGTAAATTATCTCTCCACAGTCAGGGCATTTAAACTCGGTAGCGCCGCGCTCTGCGAGCGGGGCATTGCATGATGTACATTTTATAGTTGCCATACGATCAAACTCCTTAGTTAATTAGCGTCCGTTTATTATAAACGTGTGGCTTCAAAGTATCCCCTCACACTGCCGAAAGCCCGTCCGTTGATGATCACGGCAGGCATACCGCTTTGTGCAAGAACCGAGGAAAACGACGGATCTACGAGATCTTCTCCGAAATCCGTCGATTTAACGATCACCAGCCGGCATTTGAGAACGCCGGCGACCCATGCCGCGATCGAGTCGGAGGTTATGTCCCATGTGTGAGGGAGCGGATCTTCTTTTTGCAGGACGGATTTGGGGAGGAGGATGGTTGGTTCACCCGGGATTTTCAGTTCATGCGTGACCGGATACCCATAGGTAGAGAGGAACCTGCCGTATTTTTCCATCGCCTCGATCGCTTTCCAGTGGGCGGCTTCGTCATCGATCCTTTCGATCCGGACAAAATCCGCAAATATCCCGCCGCCCGGAACGATTAATGTCGGCGATGCCGGGATCTCGGCAAGTATTTTTTCTGCGGAATCCATCAGACTCCCGCCGATTTTCATCACCGTCCCCTCCGTCATACACTAATAGTATGACGTAAATTAAGAAAAATCAGTATGAAATGGGTGCTCATTACCTTTTTGCTTCTTACTCACTGCATATCTCCCGTCTCGGCTTTCGTTCTTACCGAGTTCTGTCCCGATGGATATGCCTCAGGGGATGGAGATGAGTATTTTATTCTGGAAGGAACGGGCAGTCTCACCGGCTGGACCGTCACCGACGGTGAAGGAACGGTCTCTTTTCCCGCAGGCTCAATCTCTAATGGAGAAATAATCGTTGCCAGAAGTGCCGAGGCATATAATTCGATCCACGGGACCTTCCCGGATTATGAGATCCTCGAGAGCGGCACAACGCCTAATGTCCTGCAAAGCGGCAGATTTCAGATGGCGAACACCGGAGACGAACTCGCTCTTCTTTCCAATGGAGAAATCATTTCGACAGTCTCCTGGCCGGACGAACTCGCAGCATCGAACGGCCGTGTCCATGTGTGCACAAACGGCGTCTGGGATGAACGTATCTATAAAATCGGCCAGAGCAGATTCTCTCCCGAAACATTCACCGCAGACTCGGCGACATTGTTCGTCTCGCCGGACTCGTCATACGATGTCGTGACGAATGTTATCCGGGAATCAACCGACACGCTGCTGATATCGATGTACGAATTTACTCATCCGGAACTTGCCCGGGAGATCATTTCTGCCGTGGATAGAGGTGTTTCGGTGACAATCCTGCTTGAAGGCGGTCCGGTGGGCGGGATGTCAGATGAGCAGAAAGGCGTTATGAACTATCTGATGGAACACGGCGTCTCCGTAATTACGATCGAAAGCGAAGGAAATCTCCCTGCAAGATACCGGTATCTGCATGCAAAATATATGGTCGCGGATAACTACGTTACGGTCGTTCTCTCGGAAAACTTCAAGCCAAGCGGGATTCCCCTTCCAGGCACAAAAGGAAACAGGGGCTGGGGGGCAGCGGTCTATGACGCGGAGATCGCCGAGTACTTCACGGATGTTTTCACCGCCGATGTTTTGGGCTACGACATATACGTTTACGTTCCCTGGACCGAACCCCTTCCCGCATCATGGTCCGATGAAAAGATATCCCCATATTTTACTACGTTAACTCTCTACAATGTGAACATAACGCCGGTCATCTCGCCGGATACAAGCAGTCTTGTTCCCGATCTGGTCAGATCTGCCGGCACATCGATCGATCTCCAGCAGGCCTATATTTCGCCGTATCCTGACGGCGAAAACACCTGGCTCGCCGCAGTTATCGATGCCGCCGACAGAGGTGCCGAAGTTCGGGTGATGCTGGACGGCATGTACTATAATACGGAAGATGAAGCGGACAATAACGAGCTCGCGGCTACGCTGAACCGATATGGTCCGACTATTTCGGCAAAGCTGATACTGCCCGGAGAGTATCTTACCAAACTGCACAACAAAGGCGTGATCGTTGACGGCGAGTATGTTCTCATCAGTTCCATAAACTGGAACTATAACTCGCCGAACAATAACCGCGAGGCGGGTCTGATCATCCAAAGCATTGAGGCTGCAGAATATTATACAGCCGTTTTCGCGTACGACTGGGATGGGGATTTCGATAAAGACCCCGTCTCGGCCGGAATCGGTTTTGACGTCCGCTTTATTCTTGCAGGCGGGATTCTGATCCTTCTTATGGGCATCCTGATTTACCGAAGAAGATGATTATGCAGAGTGTCTTCATAATTTGGCCAGGATATCCGGGATCTTTTGGACCCGCACTTATTTTTGTTTGAATCCCTTCGCTTCCCTGACTTCCATCTCCTCCATCTCATCAAGATATGGCAGGAGAGCTTTGATATATCCCCGCGGACCGACGGCCGTCTGCATCGTTCCAATTTCGAGAATTTCCGCGGCAAGAGGCTGCTCTCTCAGCATTTTTTCAATGTTTGCTCCGGGACCCTCGATCTGCTTCATATGTTTCTGCATATTCTTCAGCCAATCATCGATCTCGAGGAACGGGCGGAAATCCGGATCAGTCAAACGGTATTTTTCCACATCATCCGTGAGATTCGAGGTCTTTGCGATCTCTGCATCCATATAGAGATAGACATTGATTCGTTCGCGCTGCCGGATCTCTTTGAGTTTCAGCAGATCGATCTGTTCACCGGGTGCGGGCATATCTGTCATACCAGTCATGTATGTCGGTTCAAAATATTAAGATCACACCAGAATCGTTATCTCGTGCATACCGTTTACAACGATCTCTTTCTTTCCGGCATACGTATCGACAATGCCCACTACCCTGACCCGGTCTCCCGGAAGAAGTACGGATTCACTTCCTCCGTTTGGAACAAACACATCGACGCCTGAGACATTCACGATCAAGTGACCGCCGGCACTCGTGATCTTCGTGTCGAAAACGACCCCTTCCAGATATACGAGGGTCACGTCGGATATGTCATCCAGATAGGAAACGGCCCCGCCATTAGGAAAAAGAAGTATCGTTCCGGCATACAGGGCGGCAAGCAGCAGGATCACAAAAGTCATGATCATTACCGCGCGGCGTTTTGTGTGTATGTTACCCGGACCATATTAATCTTCGTTTCCTGCCTCATTCTGCCCAACAGACCCATCAGAGGATTCTATTTTAGTTCTGAAACACTAGAACAATATTGAACTATAAAAACAAAATGTCCAAAATAACACGAACTAGTGTGGGAAATGATTATATACTTTCACGTAGACTATCTTGTATGCAGAGATCAAACATGCCCAAGTCGTGTCTCACGATCTTCCAGTTGCTGGAACGCACAGGTTCTCAGACGCACAAAGATATTGTCTTAAGCACAGAACTTGCGCCACGCACGGTCCGCTATGCGCTCAGACGTCTGAAGGAAAATGGCCTCATCATCGAGAAGTTCAACTTCCGTGATGCACGCCAGGCAATTTATATGCCGAAGATGACGACAGCACCGACCCATGCATCGGCCTGAAGTCTCACGCACCACCCTCCAAATATACCTCACAAACTCATTGAGAATATCTATCAACCCATTTTTTAACGCGAATCATGATTTAAGGAAGATTGGCTACATCCATACCCCCTCACCCCCCCAAAAAAAAGAAGAATACCCATTATTCCTTGACGTTTTTTTTTTTAATTTACACTCTGTTTTGAATCGTTTTCACCTGATAGATATTATAACAAAATGCAGCCAGCATATTTTTCACTCGTACTCTTTGCAGCGTTGTTACCTTCACCAACCCTGCATGAAAAACATTTTTGATCACTGCATAGGGTCTCTCGCCCTTTGATCTCTTCCTACTTATTCGCAGATTTCTCAGTTTATCTCGTATGCCAATGGGATGCCCTCTCGCTCCCCTTTTCATTGTGGCACTATATCCCTTGCATTTTGCTCCCTGATATCCCCGATCCCGATAGACCACTTCTCCTTTTTCTGAGAGGTCCACCTGACTATCATGAACATTTGCCGTGGTGGTTTCAATGCGTCGAATAAGATCGTGCGTCGTATCCATGATGGTATGAAGTTTATAGCCATAGTGCATTTTGCCGTTCTTGGACATGATTTTTCCATCTTTATCCCGTCGTGTTTTTGCCTGATCTCCTCGCGGCGTGTCTTTCTTACAATGACCGGGTTCAGCATACACAAACGTTGCATCCTGAATCATACCTTGTTCAATTTTCAGACCTTTCAGGTCAAGTTGTCTCTGAAACTCCTGCCAGACCACTGTATCAACGCC
>NIZU01000034.1 GCA_003315675.1 Methanocorpusculum sp. MCE | reverse complement strand
TGTCGGGTAAAACGATAGGTATTGTTGGCATGGGAAGTATAGGCAGGTTGGTTGCAAAGAAAATGTACTACGGGTTTGGGTGTAAAATCATCTATTACAGCAGAACCAGCGAGTCTGATATTGAACAGGAATTAGATGCAGAATTTGTAGAACTGCATGAATTATGTCGTTTATCGGATGTAATTACGCTGCACACCCATTATACTTCGGAGACTCGATATATATTTGATGAAAAATGCATTAATTTCATGAATCGGGACACAGTTTTAATTAATACCGCCAGGGCCGAGCTGGTATCACCCATCGCTTTACGAGACGCCTTAGTTTTGAGTAAGATCAATGCTGCTGCCTTTGACTGCTATTATTCCGGAAAGGTACCCGCTGATACATCGGAAGATACCTTTGGTCTGATGAATCTGTCGGACGATACCTTTATTCTTACCCCGCATGCTGCATATAACACGGTGAGCAGCAATAGAGAGGTAGACAGGATCGCCTTGCAAAATATTGTGGATATATTCACTACTGGGTCTTGCTCTAATCGGGTAGTATAACTCAGTCATATTTGAAAAATCACTCCAAAATGGGGGATTATTGGAATACCTATTTGTATTCTTTACAAGCTCATTCAGCCTACCCTCAAAAAAATAAAAATCGAATCGAAAAGCCAATCTGGGAATGAAACCCCCGTTCTGTTTATGACATAAGCGGATCAGTTTTCCCTGCTTTACTCCAAACTCTGCATGATGGCGAAGAAATATTCAGGCTTACCGGTACTAAAATAGTCATACCTGGCTTCCAGCGTGTTTGATTCAAAAACACCTAAATGTTCAATAATTTGTTTCGCCCACAACAAACCTCCGGTCGAACCTGCAGTAATAAGGTTGTTATCCGCTACAGACGGCTCGTCTACATAGAAATTCTGCCCTTTATACCCGGGACAGAACATTTCAAGAAATCCCGGTCCATTACTGGTATGCGGACGCTCATCCAACAGTCCAGCGTCGGCATGCGCAGCGGTAGCTCCGCAGATTGCACACACCATAGCGCCTGAAGAGAGAAATTCGCCTGCTTTTTCGATAATAGCGCCGTGCTTTGGGTCGTTCCATGTATTTGCGCCCGGTAACAGCAGCACGCTTTTCTCACTCACCACGATATCATCAATTACACAATCGGGCACGATTGTCATCCCCCCATTGTAGTGATCGGCTCTTTTGAATAACTAACCGTTTTCAGCGACACACCTTGTGCGTCTTTTTTGAAAAACCGGCCGGAATGCAACTCAGAAGTAACATGCCCCCGTTCCCAGTCGGCCAAAGTATCAAGAATATAAAGATAGATTGTAAACATATATTTCCTCCATTTTCACTGTATGTATATTTGTGTGTCCTGAAACTATTTCGCTTTGTTTCTTGCTATTCCCTGGCGATTTCAGTGTCCAACCCGCTTCGCTCTCAGCCGACCCGCAGTCGCAAATCAAAGATTTGCTCCGCTGAGGTCGTCCGCTTCGCTTTGCTCGCGTCCAACCCGCAGTCGCAAGTTCCATTCGACAACTTGCTCAGCTAAGGATGAGCCTATCGGCTCATCCCGCCATTTAATTCATCATCTCTTACGCCTAATACCTACATGATTATGCATCTCCTCAGTCAGACCGAAGGACAGCTTGCCCTGCAGGCTGCACGACTCTACGCTGAGTCCGCAGTAACCGGAAAACCACCAGCACGGGAACCGGAACTCTCCGGCATCTTCACCGAAAAGCGGGGAGTCTTTGTAACGCTCACCAAATTCGGCGACCTCAGGGGATGCATCGGCTTCCCCTTCCCCGTCATGCCGCTTGGCGACGCGATCAAAGACGCCGCCCAGCATGCCGCCATTCACGACCCCAGATTTTACCCGGTCAATGAAGGGGAACTCCGACAGATCAAGATCGAAGTCACCGTTCTCACCATGCCCGTACTTCTCGAGTGCGCGCCGGACCAGCGACCTGCCGCCGTCATCATCGGACGACACGGACTCATCGCCGAAATGAATGGACACACCGGCCTCCTTCTTCCCCAGGTCGCCGTCGAATACGGCTGGGACCCCGAACAATTCCTCAGCGAAACCTGCTACAAAGCAGGTCTCCCCCCGACG
>NIZU01000033.1 GCA_003315675.1 Methanocorpusculum sp. MCE | reverse complement strand
TTGGTCAATTTAAATTGACGCCTGACAGGGACTAGTTTTCTCTTTTGTTGCGTTTACGAGATGTTTGAATGAGGGCTATATTGCCAACTGTCAAAGTCAGGATAAAACGATATCGCGGCGGTATTCATATCGGCCACGGTAAGGTGAACTTTCTTCACTCCCTGATTTTGCATCTCGGTAAAAAGCGCGGATACAAGCCGGCTGCCGACATCCATTCTCTGGCAGTCGCTTTTCACGCCGATTCGAATCAGTTTTCCCGTTTTCGGATCATTGAAATGAATCCCGCCGAGAATATACCACAGGATCTCATGCGTCTGTGTGTTTTCTGCAACAAAAAACAGATTCGGGAAGAGTTCTTCGATGTGGCGAAAGAGGACATGCCCCCCCATCCCTTAGAAAAGCGGTTCGTCCAGTCGGCAAAGAGCGTCATAATCTGCTGATGTATAGGTTCTGACCTGGAAATATTCCATGATTTTGTAATATTTGGTTTTCAGATGAGTTGAATATATCTTCGGTATATTGTCCGGAAATAGGAAATTACTTATGCTGGAACGCAGATATCATTCAATACTATGAAGTGGCAGATATCAGAACTCTTCGGGATGAGCGTCTATTCCGATAAAGCAGTATTTCTCGGCAAGGTGGAGGATGTTGTAATGGATGTTACCAATAAAAAAATCAGCGCTCTCGCTCTCTCAAACGTGAATAAAGATGTTATCGACACGAAAAATTATCAGGGGGTAATCATTCCCTACCGAATCGTCAAAGAAGTCGGCGACATCATTATAGTCCGGCACATCCCCGTGGCCTTCAAGGTCGCCGGCGAACCCTTATTCGGGGAATAATATTCTATTATGAAAGATCGTGAGATTTTTGCCGGTCTTTCCACCACCGTCCCTTTTGTACTGCGGCTTGACGGCCGATCCTTTCATCGTTTTTCCAAAGACCGGTACAAAAAGCCCTATGACAAGGTCTTTTCCGATGCAATGGTGAATACGGCCCGTGCACTCGTGACCGACAGCGGTTTATCTCCTTCGTTTGCCTACACGTTCTCCGACGAGATAAGTATCTACATACCTGCTCCGGTTTTCGACTGCCGGGTGGAAAAACTGGCATCCGTTTCAGCAGCTTTTGCCGCATCGGCCTTTACTTTGTATGCGGGGGCATCCGAACCGCTGGCGTTTGATGCCCGGGTTATTCCAATCGAGGAAGGACTGTTTCCCGCATATCTGTCATGGAGGCAGGCGGAGGCGTGGAGAAATCATATGAACGGCTATGCTCAAAAACTTCTTCAGGATGAAGGGGTGTCCCCGACAAATGCGCAGAAACAGCTGGACGGAATGAATGCCGCCGCTCTGCATGAATTTGCCTTCTCGCGCGGCGTGAATCTTGCGTTGACGCCGACATGGGAAAGGCGAGGGATCTGTATTTATCGGGATGTCGTGATGCGTGACGGATATAATCCGATCAAAGATGAAAAAGTCTCGGTTGAACGAACCATCGCAGTCATTGATGAGGATGTGCCGCTTTTCAAATCGCCTGAAGGAACGGCCTGGGTCCTTTCCAAGATCCGCTGACCCGATCTATTTTCATTTTATTTTTGTTACGATGAATCTGCAGCAGCTGCTGTAAAAAAAGTAATGTAAAAAATCATAGCGAGGGATGGATTTGAACCATCGGTCTACGGGTTATGAGCCCGTCGGGATTTCCTGACTACCCCACCTCGCTTCCAAAATGCTTCACACCCACTTCGTGTGCCTTATAATATACACAAGTGGAACTTAAATAGATTTGTAAATGATATCCAATATGGTGATAAGGGATCGTCACCTATCATAGAACAGAATATGAGAATTGATAGTGATCTGCCCGCTCAGCCGACCGAGGCATTACCCATACTTGCGCTGGACGAAGCGAACTTCAACACCTTTACTTTGCAGATTCCTGCTCTGGTAATCGATTTTTTTACTGATTGGTGCGGATCATGCCGGTTTTTTGCCGAGATATTTTCTGACGTCTCTCTTGAATATCCTGAAATTCAGTTCTGTATCTGCAATACCGAAGAAAACAGTCGTATTGCAGCTGAGCTTCGCATCCGCGCCGTTCCAACTCTTATGTTCATCAAAAATGGGACGGTTGTAAAAATATGTAACGGCGCTCTGTCGAAAGAAGAGTTCCGGGAAGACCTAAATTCCGTATTTCGCACATGAGTGTGTTTACTTCGCTTCATCCAACACTGCAGGAACTGCTTCTTACCGGTCTTGGCTGGGATGATCTTCGGCCGGTACAGACGGAGACCTATATCTCGGTAACCAGCGGTGCCGATACGCTGGTCCTTGCTCCTACTGCCGGCGGTAAGACTGAGTCTGCATTTTTTCCGGTCATAGACGATATTTTAAAGAATCCTTCGGAGCATCTGTCTGCGATTTATCTCTCTCCCCTTAAAGCTCTCATTAACGATCAGCTGGACAGAGTCCTTTTCCTGTGCGCCTGGACCGGGCTTAGTGCCGCGGTCCAGCACGGTGATGTATCCGATCGTGATCGGTTTGATTTTTCCGGGTCCGAACATGCGGATATCCTTTTGACCACTCCGGAGTCACTAGAGGTTCTCTTAGGTGATGCAAAAACTAAAAACGCATTTAACGAGGTCAGGTACCTCATCATTGATGAGATTCATGCTTTCATGGAGTCTGACCGCGGTGTCCATCTCCGCTGTCTGATGGATCGCCTGGAGCTTCTTGGAAAACATCGGATGATTCGAATCGGCCTCTCGGCAACGGTCGGGAATCCCGAAGAACTGCTCGACTGGTTCTCCGGACCAAATCGAAAAAAACACCTTGTATCTATTCCCTCGCCTCCCTCGAAAAAACTGTTTACGTTTGTCGTGGAACCTGAGTTTGCCGGCCAGGTTCGGGCGATCGCAGGATCCGTTTCAGGAAAAAAAGCCCTGGTCTTTACCGAAAGCCGGAGCCTGGCCGAAAAACAGGTCATTCCGTTACGCGATGAACTTCCCTCGGTATTTCTTCATCATTCTTCTGTTTCGCCGCAGGACCGCGAGGCTGCGGAGCTTTCATTCGGGCAGGCCGGCGGAACATGCGTTATTTGTACGAGTACGATGGAACTCGGCGTCGACATAGGTGAGCTCGATCTTGTGGTTCAGTACGGCCCTCCCCGTACGGTATCGTCGTTCCTGCAGAGACTCGGACGTACCGGCCGGCGCGGAACTCCTGCTAGAATGATCTTTATCGTTTCAAATGCATGCGATCTTCTTATCGCCGTTTCGGTGATTGAGGCAGCGATGCATCACTCGGTCGAGTCGCTGAAGGCCACGACCCGTCCGTATCATGTTCTCATCCAGCAGTTGTTTTTACTTTTGAAAGGCAGAACCGGGATGAGCCTTCGAAGCATCATTGATTCTCTTCATGCACTGACGCCGTTTATGGAGTTTTCCGTCGCTCAATTTTCTGCAGTTCTGGAGTATCTCGTCGCGGAAGATTATCTGACCAGTTCTGGGGATATGTACCTTGCCGGAACTAAGGCCGAGATGGAACTCGGCCGATCCAACTGGCTTGCTCTCATCTCCGTTATCCGCGATGCAGGAGGTTTTCTTGCCGTATTGCCTGACGGAATGGTGATCGGGACGCTTGACCCGCGGTTTGTGGCGGGAGATCCGGGAAAGACATTTTCATTCACCGGAAAAACCTGGCGTCTGCTTCACCGCGATGATACGCATAAACGTGTCCTCATAGAACCAGCGTTTGCCAAAGGAGATCTGAAACGTCCGTTCTGGAGCGGAGGGGACGGTGGAAGTTATGCAAGCAGTCTTGTCTGTCAGTCGGTTGCCGCCGTTCTTGAGCGGGGGCGTCCCGCTCTCCCCCTCCCGCCCGAGCAAAAAAGTATGGTCGAGGATCTTATCAGGATGCTTCCCGATGATTTTTCACCCGGGACTATTCATCTTCGCACCGAACCGGAACTGAACGGATACTCGGTCGTTGTATCCACATTCCTCGGTACGCGTAGAAATCAGACCCTTGCTCATCTCCTGAAAAACAGGCTCGACGGCAAGCATGCCGTTCGTTATACGCAGTTTGCGATCCGGATCTTCGACTGGGAAACGCCAAACGCCGGTGAATATATTGCCGGCATTCTGGAAGAGCTTGGGCAGATGTCTGTTCTCTCTCTTGCAGATGAACTCCCCCGCCTTCCGGCAGCTACCTGGAAGTTTGGGGAACTGCTCTCTGATGATCTTCGGCTTGAGATGGCGGCGTATGATTATTATGATATTCCTGCTCTGCTTACTGCATTGTCCGGGTTCCGGCATCGGATATCTAATATATAATTTTTGTATCCCGCTTACTGGACCAGTGTGTCTGCTTTATTATAGTTCTGATCCTATTTAGGCGGAATTCATTAATCTGAAGAGGCATTATTGAGTCTTTATCTCTTAATACGGGTAAGTAAATTACGGGTAAGTAAATCGTAGATTTTTCTAACCAATTCATTCCGGGCGGATGAAATCGTCCAATCTGCATATAATTTTCATTCCCCTTTGATTGGTTTGGGATATGCGAAATGCGCTTTAAATTGTTAAATTTATCTGAATACTGTCTGATTAGGATGGATAAGGTATAATTCATTCAGTCTCCACTTTTTTCTTCTATGAAGAATGGAATGCCGTAGTTCCTATGCATATTCCTGACAATTGTTCATGTACGAACTTCGAGGATTACAAACTATATAAACGAAAAACCCTGATACTATGTTTGTCAGAGGGGATGGTTAATTGGTGGAAGATGATGTCATAACAGCGATTCTGGACCGATTAGTTGCCTGCGGAATGCGGGAATATTCTGCAAAAGTATATACAACACTATTTTCCGTCGGCATTGCAAAAGCAACCGAACTCCATGAATTGACCGGTATCCCCCCGGGACGCATTTATGAAACACTTGATGATCTCAGCAAGCAGGGATTCGTTACCGAATTTGGCACGAATCCGGTTTATTATCGGGCCGATGATGCCGAACGAACCTATCTGCGTGTTTTAAGTCTGGAGATGCAGAGACTGGACAAACTGCGAGCATGCCTTCTGGACATTCAGAATCTTCACCGTCCCTATGAAGTCTCCGGCATAACCAAGTTCCATACGCCAAAATCAATATCTATGCAGGTGGAGTTGAAACTTAAACGGATCAAGTCGGAACTGCTTGTGGTCTGTAATGATAAAGAGACGCTGCATAAATATGCAGACATCATTGCCGAGACCGCAAAACGCCTCCAGGTATATCTGGTTGTGCTGAATGATGACATCGCACAAGCAGCTCCGATAAAATGCTACATGACGAATGATACTCTGCAGCGAAATCTCATGCAGGTCTCATTTTTTACCGGAAAAGAAACTCTTCCGTTTTTGATCTACTTCTACTGTGACCGGAGTTCGACAATGGGTATCCTGCGATCGAATAATGAAGAGTTTGCGTTCTCCACCGAGTCGGATGTATATGCGGAGTTCGTCGTCAAAAATTTCCTCAAAACGATTAAACCGGTTAAGTAACAAACATCATCGTCGATCCATGAAAACTGCAGTAATTTCTGCAGGTGATATTTTTTGGTTGTCTTCTTTGAGATGAAAAGCTCCTGATTTTTCCCCAGAATATTTTTCGTCTTCGTCTTCTTGCTTATGAAGGACAACTTTGTTTATCGGGACATAGCGTTCCATCGCATCGCCCGCCTCTTGACGACAATCTAACCAGAATTTGACAGTTAGTGGAAATGCCACATAATGAATGCCCCTAAGCATTTTTCAAAAGCCATGATAAACTCTCTCGCGATTCACTTACTTTTCAGAATAAATCTTCAATGTATCACATATTTTTCTAATTATGGGGGTGCGGGAGGTGACTGCGGGCCGTCCCTTTAGGGCAGCCTCAGCGGAGCAAACCGAAGGTTTGCGAACCGGTGCGGAGGCGGATTGACGGCAAAGCCGGCGATCTTAGCTGAGGCGGGGTGAGCCGATAGGCTCGTCCTTAGCCAAGCAAACTGAAATTTTGCGACCAAATCTCTGATTTGCGAGCCCGACGCGGTGGAGATATCCTATATGCCGTGGCCCCATATGTTTCCGGGTAGTTCGATGAAGATGGAATATTCACATATTACGTATGCGGTGTTGGGGTGTAGATCCAATTCGGGAAGTATTAGATCACGATCATACTCCCAAACCACTTCCCTTTAAAATCCCTCTAATACTCCCCAATCCCTTCCGTTCTGACTATTCAACGACAGATTCGCTAAGCAGGACGTTAACGCGAGCCTTGAACATAAGATATTTCCACCGCGGGACGCTCCGCGCCGGATCGCAAGGCAAAGCCTTGCTCCGCTGAGGCCGCCCCTACGTGGCAGCCCGCAGTCACCTCCTGCACCCCCTTAATCAGAAAAAATGAAAGAGATGTGGGGGAGCATATTTGCCAACTGTCAAATTCAGGATCTAATGATATATTTTTCCAAATCGGGATGCCGGATAAACAATGATTTCTTTACTCTATATAATTCACCGGCCCTACGCTCTTTCGACGCGCAGGTTGGATATGATCCGTTTTCGGAACATGCCGTCGTGTCTCACCGGTGATTTCCTCAGCATCGTCTCGATTTTCATCAGAGAAATGATCCTGCCGGGACCGTGTGCGCCGATCGGTTCCGGCGTTCATGCAGGAGATTTCTTATAATACAGACCGTGTCGGTTTGTATGTATTGTATCCCGGGGACTCCAGTATCTCCGGGAGAAAATGGACCGCAAAAATGATTTTGAATCATTACTGGTGATTTAAAACACGTATTCTCCCCGTCTTGAGCAGGAGATATTTGTGTAGTATGCTTCCATTCATATTGTCTATATTTCCCCATACGTTCGGGTTGATTTTTTTAGTTCCATTATCACTACGGAGAAATATCGATAATCTAACATTATCTTTTTTAAACTAATTTAATAAATCTGTTCCTCGATTTCCGAACAACACATTTTGCCGGTCTCGTGAATAGATTTATATTTCGGTCCTCAAAAAACAGAACCGTTGCCAAATGGGCAATGGAGTATTTTCTCATGATAACAATTATCGCCAAATGTACCGCTAAAAAAGATTCTGTTGATGATTTACCGGAATTAGCTTTGGAATTGGTTCAATCCAGCAGAAAAGAGGCAGGAAATCTATCTTATGATTTTTACCAGGACATAACGTTCCCGGAAAAGTTCACATTTATTGAATGCTGGAAAGATTCGGCCGCAATCGACTCTCACAATGCAACTCCGCATTTCAACCATTTTGTAGAAAAAACCGGTCAGATATTTGCCGGACCTCTGGATATAGCTCTTTTCAGAAAGCTGACATAACTTCATCTCTCTTTTCTCCAAATCAAAAAACACTTATTTTTCAGATTCTGTGTGTTGTCTGAAATTTTTGGCTTAATAATACCAATAGTTGCAAATTTATCATTAATATTTCTAATAAGTTGTTGTGACTTTCGTGTCCGGATTTTCGGTTACATCATTCTTTTATTACAAAACTTCGTAAGAGTTATTCGTTGGTTGGCAGTTTGATCACATGTGGCAGTAGTGATTGAAAGGCATCAATCGACAGAACCATACATATCTATTGGATGTGACACGAATGAAAAAACAATAAAAGGACTTGCAATGAAGCGGATCGGAGAGATCGGCTGGATTGAAAAAGAAGCCCCGAAATGCGGACCTCTTGATGCAATTGTCGCACCTCTTGCGGTTGCA
Source organism: Methanocorpusculum sp. MCE (assembly GCA_003315675.1). GTDB lineage: Archaea > Halobacteriota > Methanomicrobia > Methanomicrobiales > Methanocorpusculaceae > Methanocorpusculum. The sequence continues at coordinate 1,257 of NIZU01000033.1, read as the reverse complement.
CCGTGCAGCTCGGATGTTCACACCGTATGGGAAGGAGCTCTTGGAGATCGCCATGACATGATTCTCGGACATGAAGCCGTTGGAGAAGTCGTGGAAGTCGGATCCATGGTAAAAGACTTCAAACCGGGTGACCGTGTAATCGTTCCGGCAATCACTCCCGACTGGCTTTCCATTGAAGCACAGGACGGCTTTGCCCAGCACTTCGGAGGCATGCTTTCCGGCTGGAAGTTTTCCAACTTCAAAGACGGTGTTTTCGGGGAACTTTTCCACGTAAACGAAGCAGATGCAAACCTTGCACTTCTTCCGGACTCTATACCGGTAGCTGAAGCATCGATGATTGCAGACATGGTCCCGACTGGATTCCAGGCAGCAGAACTTGCCGATGTGAAGCTCGGCGACACTGTCTGCTGTATCGGTATCGGCCCTGTCGGACTGATGGCTGTTGCCGGTGCAAATCACATGGGAGCATCACACATTCTTGCGGTCGGCAGCAGAAAAGACTGCGCAAATGCAGCCCGCGGATATGGAGCGACCGACATTATCAACTATAAGAACGGCGATATTGTCGAGCAGGTTCTGGACAAGACCGACGGCAAAGGTGTGGACAAAGTCTGTATCGCAGGCGGCGATGTCAACACCATGCAGGAAGCAATCAAGATGGTCAAACCCGGAGGAATCATCGGGAACGTCAACTACCTCGGTAAAAGCGAGTTCGTGACGATTCCGCGTATCGAGTGGGGTTGCGGTATGAGCAACAAATTCATCCACTGCGGTTTAATGACCGGAGGCAGACTGCGTATGGAGAAACTCGCAAGCCTCGTAGAAGTAGGCAAGCTTGATCTCTCACCATTACTTACCCACAGATTCAAGGGCTTTGACAAGATTGAAGAAGCACTCCTTTTGATGAAGGACAAACCAAGTGACCTTATCAAACCGGTTATCATCATCAAAGAGTAATCTTCATGAGTGGTAAGCCCAATAAAATTCAGAGAATTTCTAACAACCTTTTTTTGACAGAAAGTACTTTCTTTTCGTACGTTGAGTAGTATGTATGGGGACATTCAGCAGCTTTGGTCTCAACCAGGCATATCACGAACGTTATGAAAAACTTGGCGACCGTCTCTCCGACGTTGGTAAAACACTTGATTGGGATGTGTTTCGCCCTCTTCTTGAGTCCATGTATGCAAATAAATCCGGCAAGGGCGGTCATCCCAATGTCGATGTCATACTTATGTTCAAGATTCAGCTTCTGGAAGT
>NIZU01000032.1 GCA_003315675.1 Methanocorpusculum sp. MCE | reverse complement strand
GGCGTTGATACAGTGGTCTGGCAGGAGTTTCAGAGACAACTTGACCTGAAAGGTCTGAAAATTGAACAAGGTATGATTCAGGATGCAACGTTTGTGTATGCTGAACCCGGTCATTGTAAGAAAGACACGCCGCGAGGAGATCAGGCAAAAACACGACGGGATAAAGATGGAAAAATCATGTCCAAGAACGGCAAAATGCACTATGGCTATAAACTTCATACCATCATGGATACGACGCACGATCTTATTCGACGCATTGAAACCACCACGGCAAATGTTCATGATAGTCAGGTGGACCTCTCAGAAAAAGGGGAAGTGGTCTATCGGGATCGGGGATATCAGGGAGCAAAATGCAAGGGATATAGTGCCACAATGAAAAGGGGAGCGAGAGGGCATCCCATTGGCATACGAGATAAACTGAGAAATCTGCGAATAAGTAGGAAGAGATCAAAGGGCGAGAGACCCTATGCAGTGATCAAAAATGTTTTTCATGCAGGGTTGGTGAAGGTAACAACGCTGCAAAGAGTACGAGTGAAAAATATGCTGGCTGCATTTTGTTATAATATCTATCAGGTGAAAACGATTCAAAACAGAGTGTAAATAAAAAAAAAACGTCAAGGAATAATGGGTATTTTTCTTTTTTTGGGGGGGTGAGGGGGTAGGGATGTAGCCAGTCTTCCTTAAATCATGATTCGCGTTAAAAAATGGGTTGATAGATATTCTCATGTTTTTCATGCAGGGTTGGTGAAGGTAACAACGCTGCAAAGAGTACGAGTGAAAAATATGCTGGCTGCATTTTGTTATAATATCTATCAGGTGAAAACGATTCAAAACAGAGTGTAAATAAAAAAAAAACGTCAAGGAATAATGGGTATTTTTCTTTTTTTGGGGGGGCGTGAGGGGGTAGGGATGTAGCCAGTCTTCCTTAAATCATGATTCGCGTTAAAAAAATGGGTTGATAGATATTCTCGTATCTTCACTTTCATACGAATTTTTCTTTGCAATATCGGAAAGCTGCCGTGCTGTATCGGCAATACAGCCTCCGTCTCCGGAGATGATGATATAGTTGCTCAAATCATTCGGGATGTCTGTTCCTCCAAAGTCGGTGTTGTACATGTTGTATGCATCTTTGGTTACCAGAACTGTTACGATGTTTTTAACACCGTTGTACTCCCATTCAAATGTTTTCACCCCCCAGGGTCCGGTTTGTTCCGTTATGTTTTCCGGATTATCTGCGTGTTGTTCCGGTGTAAATTGGGAAAATCCTCCGTTTCCAAAAAATATGATGGCGGCAACCGTTATTACTATAACAATTCCCATTCCAATGATCAGATTCCGGAATGTTTTTTTGCTAAGCTGTATGGATGCCATTCACTTCCTCCTGAGATAGGGGATAAGTCCCGCAAAAATTGCCGGGACAACGTAAATAAAGCCGGATGATTTTGTCTGGGTAGGGATAGGGGTTGAAACCGGCAGATTTGTCTGCACCGGTTCCGGTGTCTGCTTGGTGGTTAGGGCTGGATCGTATGTTTCACCGGTAACCGTTGAGTCAACTTCCGATTCTCCTCCAACGGTAAATGTCATGGCGGTTGTAACCCCGGTGTCGATGTTGGTGACTTTTGCTTCATAGGTTCCCGGGAACCAGGTTGACGTATCAATTTCACCAAACGAGAAGGGACGCGACATATACTTTGCATAGGGAGATACAGATGACGGTTGTATCCGTTCTGTTGGGATCATCATTGCTATGTTGTTGTCCGGATTTTCAAAATCAAGTCTCTGAATCTTCAGACTGAAGGTGTCATCGGTGTAGTAATTCGTGGTTCCTTGAATTGTTATGGTGGTCCCAATGGGGGTGTTTCCCAATTGGGTTATTTCGATCCTTGGTTTTTCAATAGTAAATTCCGTGATAACATACAGATCATCAGATTTGGCATCAGAGATCGCATTTGTTAAGGTATATGCAGCATTATCAGACTGCTGTGTTCCAAGATTGGCACTGCTGCCCCAGGCTGTGTTAATTACACTGAAAGATCCTCCGGTTATATCCGGCGTTACGTCAAATACAGCGTTTGGACCGGGATGCTGAAGGATAAGATAGTATGTTCCCGGACCGAGATCATAGGAAAACGACCGGTTGTATTCAAAACTCGTTGTTCCCTTCGGAGCTTCAATTCCGAACAGTGCCGGATTTTCAATCAGCAGATACTTTGCTTTCATATCCGCATATCTGAAGTTTGATCCGATGATGTACCAGCGGACGTCACCATACATTCCCCCTTTTGTTCCCGGACTCCCTCTCGCAGAGATATTATAGCGAAGGTAATCGCCTTGGGTAAAGTAACCACTATTGGTCTCGTCGGATTTTGCGTGAATGCTCTGGTCACTTATCACATAATCATGGGAAATATCACTGCTGTATCCCTTCCCCTTCGGTGTGCTGCTTTCTCTGTATCCATAGGGTTGGAGATTGGCATGTATCGTGTAGGTTCCCGGTTCGAATCCGCTGGTGATCCACCCTCCCTCCCATAAATTAAGCACTATGCTGTAGGTAAATATGGTAAATGTTGATGGATCTCCGTCAACGACGGGTGTTCCGGTCAGACTCACACCATTTTCAGGAAGGTTTGGTCCGGTTATATAGAAATAAATATCAACATTGGATAGTGCACCTTTTACCGTGCCGGAAAGTTTGATGTAATCGCCTTCTGCAAAGAGACCGGATACGGCATCACTCGGCGGAGCATCAAATATCAGCGAAATGGTGGTTGCAGCAACAGTAATCGATGCACTTTTTACTGTGCCTGATCCCGAGGCCGTTATCGGATAATTGCCGGCCGATGCATTGGCGGGTACCGTTATTGGAAGGGAAAGGGTTCCATTCCATCCGGGTGTCGCGGTAATTGTATGAGCATCAATGATGACTACCCCCTCGGCAGGATTAAAATAAGGGGTGTTGCTTCCGGTTTCAGAAAGTACAACAGTATAGGCAGTAAAGGGGATGCCGGTCAATACAGCCGTGCCGGTGTTGCCTGCAGCAATATTTGCTCCGGTAAGACTGAAAGTACTTTGTACTGCAGTAAAGGAGTATTGAATTTGTGTTTTTTGTGTTGGAAGACCGTTCAACTCTATGTTAAATGAAATCGTGACCGGTGTTGAGTCACCAGCAGGGATCAGGGACTGATCAACCAGTTTAAATGCATAATTCGCATTGGTTTTATCGGTCGGATCGGGTACATTCCTGAGTGACTGAGTGCTGCCCCCGATATTTGTAATCTCCTGCGTCTGAACCCCTGTCTGGGTATTTGTGATAGTGAATCCGTTCCAGTTTCCATTTAGTTGATCAGGATGGAGATTACTTCCGGAAATATAAAAGACAACTTGAGCTGCTTTTGAGATCGAGTTAGGATTTGAGTCGGTAACGGTAGTTGCATAAGGAGTCACCGCGATTTTCCCAAGATTAAGTTCCGCGATAGTGCATACTGTATATCCGAGTCTGCCAACGGAATTATTCCATGCTCCATATGTTCCCGGAGCCTGTGTTTGTCCAACTGAAGCGATCTGATTAATGAGGGCAATCTGATCTCCGTCAGTTACATGCTGAAGGTAGTCGACAGTATAGCCTCCGCTTGAAAATGCTGAAAAATCCAGATTATTCTCTCCCCGATACACAGTATCACTCAGATTTATGCCTGCATTCTCGCCCGATGCAGCTGCATATCTTGCCGAGACCGTTCCGGTAAACAGGCAAAGTATGATTACTGCAAGGAGTATAATTGAAATACTATTTTTCGTATTCACTGACATTGTCCTCCTGCCTCTGATGTAAAGGATGCATATGATCTGCATCAAAACACGCAAAGCAAGTTAATTTAAGTTTGCACAATTTATTGTGAATTTTATTTTATTAATTATTTGCACGTTAGGTGTGCTTTGCATATCTGAAATCATATCTGATTTGCATATTTAATAATCATATCTGGTTTTAATCCTGATTTGCAATTTATATATATTGTTTTTCATCTAATATGTGTCTGCAAAAAATTATTTTAGTTATACTCAATTAATATGATTTAATTGAGTGGGGAAAATCGTATGAAAAAAACAGAGATGTTGAAAAAACACAGATCCGATCGGGATTCTGCAGTATCTCCGGTTGTCGGTGTTATGCTGATGCTGGTTGTAACAATTATTGTTGCAGCCCTTGTCGCGGCATTTGCCGGCGGTATCGGAACGACAACAGAAGCTGCACCTACAGCCTCACTTGATGTTTCCCTCTTCATAGGGCAGGGTTCTGCCATGATTGAAAACATTGCCGGGGATACGCTGCCGACGAAAGATTTGCTGATCACCGTATCGTATGGCGTTCCGGTAAAGTTTGCCAATAAGGCTTTGGATCACGGCGGAGAAACGATCATCCACACGATCGACGGCAGACTCGAACCTACAGCTGAAAACGATCTTAACACAACATTGGCAGGCTATCCGTTTGCATATCAGATCACCAACAACAATGCGACCGTCAGTAAACGAACGGTAAACAATCAGCTCTTTGGTCAGGCTGATTTGGTTTCAGGGAGTTCCATTGCTTTTGATTTGAATTATTTCGCAGGTTTCGATACTACGAAAGCAAAAACATACGGCATAGACACCTGAACCAGGTTCCATGTAACGATCGTTCACATTCCGACCAGCACCGTCATTTATGACAAGGATGTGAAAATCCAATGAAATCCAAAAACAAAGAGTCCGGGGTCTCCCCGGTTGTCGGCGTTATGCTGATGCTGGTTGTAACGATCATTATTGCAGCAGTAGTAGGGATGGTTGCATCCAATTATGTCGGAAGTACGGAGGCATCGCCTATGACAAGGATCAACTATCTTGGTTCTGTTCAGGGAAATGATTTTGAAAACGGCTTTTTAGGCGAAGTCGGCCTTCTTTTTGAAAATGCCGGCGGTGAAAACATTGTCCTGACAAATCTGGAGATCACTCAGCAGAAAAATACCCGTGGTGTTGTGAATGAAACGACAATTACGTTTAATGACGCCCCGTCAACCGCGATTTCCGGCGTCCTGACACCCGGTGAAGCCCGTCTGTCTACTACACAGTCGGCCAAAAAGGTTGACTACTTCGGATCAAATGTGATCGACGATCCGCCGCTTGTCAGCATGATTTTTATCTTATCAAGCTGAACTGAGTCTCCTCCAAGAAGTTTGAAGACAAAACCATTGTTTTGTGATGCCGAGGAAGAATAATCCGGCACGCTGTTCGTTTTATCGGTATCTGAAATACCTGCCACATAGGACACATCAAAATTGACGCTTGGAGCGATCTGTTCATTGCTCGTAATACCGCCGGCAAATGCTGCAACTACTGATGCAACAATAATTGTTACAACCAGCATCAGCATAACACCGACTACCGGGGAAACTGCAGAATCTTTTGTCATGGATTTCATGCTACGATCACATCCTTACTGTACAATACACTGTTCGAAGGCGTGTGGATGATTTCGACATGTACGGTCGATCCGATACCAAAATCAGTAAATCCGTCATTGAGCGTGTCACCGCCATATTTATTTAAGTATTTCAGCTGATTTGCGGAACTTGTCTGACCCATAAGAATGTAGGCTGTTCCTTCATTACTGTAGGTACTCATGATCGTTCCAGGTGCAAAGTTGTAGTTGCCGAAGTTTATGGCAGTGTTATCAGTTGCAGCGTCACCATACGCCGCATTTAAGAGAATCGGTGCGACGATTTTCTGACCTATTGCTCCGGTTGAATTGGTGACCGTAACGGTCTTTGTGTTCATTGCCGTACGATCACCTTTGATCGTTCCCGTCGCTGAACCCTTCTTGGATGTATAATAGGTCAAGATCCGCAGATCCGCTGTGGGGATGGAATCTCCGCCTAGATTTTCGATATACATAACGGTATCATTTCCGGTATATCCGGAGTTGTAGAGAATATTTACATTGATCGATGCAACCGGCGCTGCTTCAGATGTTGAAAACAGACCCCGGGCAAATGTTGCCACAAATGCAGCAATAACGATGGTTACGACCAGCATCAGCATAACTCCTATAACAGGGAATACTGCGCTGTCTTTTTGTGAATTATGTGTTTTTTTCATAATGTTCATTGTTCAACACTCCTGTTTCAGATATAATCATACACCTTTCCGGACAGATCACCCGATGCAATGACATTGCCCGTTGACGTATCTTTAATGGTGTAAACCGTTCCCGGACCGATCTCGAAAAATCCTTCCGAGTATGTTCCGTCTCTCGTTGCAACCATGTAGAGCTGACTGTACTTTGATGTATCACTTTGGATAATCCGGTCGGCATAAATGATGAAGCGGTCTCCCGGCTCAATGGTCTGGTAAGCAAGACGCTTCCCATATGACATCGTGACGCCTACCTTTTTCATCAACGTCTATCGTGATCAGACAAGTCCTGTCGTAAACGAGGCAGTAATTGACATTATGGTTGGTATCGATAATACGACAAGCGAGACCTACTTTGCGGTTGCCAATAATCTGGACACAACAATTTCGGTTGGTGAGTCATTTATTCTTCTTGCTGACGGATATTACGACAACACAGATGATGTATCTGCTGTTAAAACGGGCAAATTCCTTCTCTGGACCGCGGCAACGGGCGGCAGATTTGTCGTTCAGGAACATGTTCCGGTAACCTATACGATATTCGACACAATTACCGGCAAGCAGATCCAGAAAGGGACAATCACCATCAACTGAATGGCTGTGAAGAGAATGCGAACAGATAATGAAAAACATGACGGGGTATCCCCGGTAGTCGGTGTTATGCTGATGCTGGTTGTAACGATCATTGCTGCAGCACTGGTCGCAGCATTTGCAGGAGGACTCGGCTCTGCGGCGACCCCTGCCCCTTCCGTAGGCTTTGACTTCACCATTCATGCCGGCGGCAAAACGAGTTCCTATCCGGGAGTAGTATGTGAAATACCGGTTGCTACTGGGGAGTTTACGTCAAACCAGCTGAAGATTATTACGACCTATGTTGTTCCAGATACCTACAACGGGGTTCCTCTCACGAATGCAGGAAAGACAATTACCCACACCATTACGGGTCAGGTCGAGGATTACGGCATTGATCTGAGCAGCGGCGGAGCCTCTGTTGGCTGGGGTTCAGCTCCGGTTTATTCTGCCTCTGATGATCCCTTTGTTCCAAAAACACAGGTTTATAATGCTCCAATTGTCGCAACCACCGGCAACGGTCTGACTGTGGGGTATGACATGAACGATTATCTCTACTTTGGCGGTAATGCTCCAATCGCAAGCGGTACTGAATGGTGGTTTAAGGAGATCGATCGATTCCTTGGTTTCCCAACCACAGAAAGAACAATCTACGGATTTACTGAAGGGTCCGTAGTTCACATAACGGTGATTCATGTTCCCTCGGGAACCGTACTCAGCGATCAGGATGTGACGGCATTATGGTGATTTCGATGAAACGTTCAGGGAAAAAAAGATGCAGGTGTATCGCCGGTTGTCGGTGTTATGCTTATGCTTGTTGTGACGATCATTATTGCAGGCATTGTCAGCCTGACGGCAGCCGGTTTTATGGATTCAACCGGCACACAGACTGACGAGCCTCAAATCGAGTTCGTCGGTCTTTATACTGCAGGATACACGGCAGCAACGGTGAGTAGTATTGCCAAGCAGACATATCAGACGGAAGCAGCGGGTCTTTTGTTTAAGGTGGTCGGCGACAAGCCGGTTGATTTAACAAAGATGAAACTCTATCTTGCAAGCGGCCAGAGTTCCGGCGGCGGGGGGTCTGTTGACCTTGGCTATGATGACCCGGTTTCAACAGCCTATCTTCCTGGCGGTAGTAGTTGGAATGGAAGAAGTCAGATAATTCTCCCTCCGGAATACATGAGAGGCTATCGTATAGTGATGTTTGGTCTGAGTGAAGATGATCCGAACATTCATAACACGATCGCAGATCCGGGAGATATGTTCATAGTTTCATGCGAGTACGTCAACCCCTCAAGTCCAAGTCTCGCTATCGGTCTGAGAAAAGATGATGCAGACGGTAACACTGTTATCAGTGCCGGAATCGGCGCAAACGGTGATGCAATACTGACGCTGGTAAATGCCGAGACCGGATACGTGTATGTGAGACATACGCTGATCGAATCGGATATGATTGCAACAGTTTAATTCTGATTTGCTCTGAATACAGATTAACTGGGAAGAATGATCATTCTTCACCAATTTTTTCATCCAAAAAATAACTCCACATCCCCTTCGTTTATGTGCGGAGCTTCCATGCAGGGATGTATTTTACTTACTGTGCATGTTTCCGGTCGGTATTTTTTTATCAGTACTGTTTGGAACCCTGAACTGTACAGATGGCAGACCTCAGCAACGTATCCGTGATACCTGATATCTACATTACTTTGATTGGAACATAAACTGCGCGCACATTTTAATAATGCATCATCCATAGTAAATATAATCTATTTAATATTGCTCACAGAGTAATCTGAAAATCGTATATGTTTTCATAAATATTGCCGATACTTCAGTATTTATGTTTGGCAGGTCCATGTTTCTGGTGATGAGTCATGAGCAATAATTTATATGAATAAACAGATAAATTTTATTTAACTAAATATAATTGGATGAGTGCGGCGCGATTATTGATACAAATACGGTGAATGTTTCCTCCCTGAGAAATTCGAAAGAATCTGGACTTAATATGATAATGTTTCATTTAAGAAACAGCAAGTTCGGGCTTTCAATATCCGACATTGCAAAAAAAACCGGATTAAACAGAAATACGATCTCCCGATATCTGACATTACTTGCAACACTGGGTCAGGTCGAGATACGCACTGTTGGTCCTTCACATGTGTATCAGTTGTCCGAACGTCTTCCAATCTCGCCGCAGTTTCTGGCAGTACAACCCGAACCCACGATCATTGTGAATAACGAAGGCATTATTCTTGCATTAAATTCATACATGCGGGAGAGTCTCGGAAATACCATTGGAATTGATACAGAGAACCTTATCGGGAAAAATTATAAGGAACTTAATATTGAGTTATTTAATATTATAACTGCTCTGCCTGAGTATGTGAATGCGCTGAACGGAAAAATGCCAACGGTTGGAACATGGACACATCTGGAAACTGCAGCTGCCCGTTACCGGCTCTGGATACTGCCTATCATTTTTTTTGATGGGATTCCCGGAATCATGATTCAGGCGGAGACATGGATTTGTCCTGAGGGAAGGAAATAACATGCAAGAGAATTTCTAACAACCTTTTTTGACAGAAAGTACTTTCTTTTCGTACGTTGAGTAGTATGTATGGGGACTTTCAGCAGCTTTGGTCTCAACCAGGCATATCACGAACGTTATGAAAAACTTGGCGACCGTCTCTCCGACGTTGGTAAAACACTTGATTGGGATGTGTTTCGCCCTCTTCTTGAATCCATGTATGCAAATAAATCCGGCAAGGGCGGTCATCCCAATGTCGATGTCATACTTATGTTCAAGATTCAGCTTCTGGAAGTCTGGTATAATCTGTCTGATCTCGCCGTTGAACGTGAAATTTATGATCGTCTTTCTTTTTGGCATGGTAAGTGAGGGCGTTAGCCCGAAACGGTGAGCAAGATTCGATCTTGCGAACTCTTGGCTGTCCTGACAAAATACCCGACAATTCAACGATCTGGTTATTTCGGGAGCGCATGTCCGAATCTGGCGTTGATACAGTGGTTTGGCAGGAATTTCAAAGGCAGCTTGACCTGAAAGGTCTGAAAATTGAACAAGGTATGATTCAGGATGCAACGTTTGTGTATGCTGAACCCGGTCATTGTAAGAAAGACACGCCGCGAGGAGATCAGGCAAAAACACGACGGGATAAAGATGGAAAAATCATGTCCAAGAACGGCAAAATACACTATGGATATAAACTTCATACCATCATGGATACGACGCACGATCTTATTCGACGCATTGAAACCACCACGGCAAATGTTCATGATAGTCAGGTGGACCTCTCAGAAAAAGGAGAAGTGGTCTATCGGGATCGGGGATATCA
>NIZU01000031.1 GCA_003315675.1 Methanocorpusculum sp. MCE | reverse complement strand
GGGGGGGAGGTGAGGGTGTAGGGATGTAGCCAATCTTCCTTAAATCATGATTCACGTTAAAAAAATGGGTTGATAGATATTCTCAGTATTTTTATTCTGCCACTATTGATTCTGCCGGGATTTTCTTTTTCAGGATTTCTTTGATCTCTTCAATTTTGAGATCTTTGCCGATTTGACTCACTACGGGAATATCAAGTCGAGCAAAGCGGTAAATCCAGTCGATGATTGCATCGACCACAAGAAGGGCCGCTTCTTCAGAGTTAACAGTAATAAGATTTTGACCTACTTTTGGATGTCTGCCTCTTCTCCCGCCGAATGTAATTTTGTAGGCTGTTGCTTCGGATTGCAAAAGACCATACAGGCAGGATCGGATACATGTTCCGCAGTTAAGGCAGCGGTCATCTATCATGACAATAGCTCCATCGCGCACTTCGAGTGCTTCTTCCCGACAGAACTGTACACACGTTCCGCATCCGGTACATTGACCATCCTCACGGATCGGCTTTCGAAGGCCTGTAATGCCTATTTCATTAAGTGTTTCGCTGGTACAGGCGTTTGGACATGCGGAAATGGCAATCCGAATTTTTCCCGGCATATCTTTCCGGAAATATCTCTTGTCTATCTCTTTAGCAAGATGGAGTGAATCTATATTGGCGAGTTTACACCGATCTGTTCCCGGACATGCCGTGATATTGACTACTTCAGCACGTTCTGCTCCGATATCATGTCCGTTCGCGAGCAACTCATTAGCAACCATCTCGAGTTCGGTGATTTTGATATGGGGTATTTCGATTGTCTGGCGTGTGGTCAGATGTACATTATCTAGGTTATATTTTTGCGCAATCTGCCCGACTGCGATGAGTTGGTCCGGAGTTACGATGCCAGCAGGCAGGCGAAGACGGAGAGTACAGAAATCTCCATTTACTTCGGTGATGACCCCTCCCATCTCATATATGCGGGATTTTGTTTTCATATATTTATATTGGCTTTGGTAATTTATTAAGATGGTTTTCCAGGTACTCACGTATTCATATGCAGTAAATGGACGTGGAATCCACGTTTTTTGTCTGTTTGAGATATGGTGCGTGTTTCTTTCATTGGATTTATCTCTCTCCCTAAGATATCTCAGGCTTGCATGCCGGTATAGAATGATCGCTCTTCAATCAACAGGATTCTTCTTTTTTTTCTATTCATTGTTTTTTTGGCTGACCGCATGCAGCAGCATACAGAAAGATCTGCTCTTCATTTAAGCTCAGAGCTTTATGTGCTTCATCATCGTAGAATGCTCCGATCCCGCAGATACCCAACTCCTCCTGTGTCCCTGCAAGATACAGATTTTCACAGATATGGCCGGCATCAAGGAATATATCCCTGTATCCGCGGACACCATACTTCCAGACTGCACGGTAAGGTGTTGCAACAAAACAGAACAGAACCGGAGCACGCAACACTGCCGGTTGCATCATGCACGCTTTGCCGAGTGCACCAATCGGTTTTGGACCTTCCTCAATCAATTCCAGCATGTGACCATTCGGATAATATCTCCATATACCTACAGGAAGTCCAGCAACTTTTTGAACAGCAACACAAATATCAACTGGATGAATGGCCCCTGCTGATGGCGAGCTCCTGAACATCTCTGACTGTCCGGTAATTCCGTGGGCTGCCCAGAGAAGATAGGACACCTGCTCCTCAGTAATGACAGATCCTGTAAACATACGAAGAGAGCGGCGCGTTTGCAGTGCAGCGGTCAGATCCATCGGATGATGATTTATCATAGGATCTGGAAGCACACGAGTATCCCCGGAAGGTATCGGACGCATTGGTGCGGGTCTGCCTAACGCTGCATCAGTGGTCTTCGTGAGAGGATATTTTGTTGCTTCGATAAATATGTCTCCTGCATTCTGTTCCATATCTGGAAGTGTCTGTTCAAACGTAGATAAACCTGTGGATTGGAATCCTTCAAAAAGCTAATCTCTCTTTAGAGCAAGCAGCGACGGTATATCCGAGGGTTTTGAGACAGCACACTCCTTATCAGGTTTTTCCAGAGTTCCATACAGTGCGTGAACGGCATAAATCTTCAACTCTCTGGGCGGAAAAACATCACGGTCCTTCTTATCTCCGATCATTACTGCCTCTTCTGCAGAGACACCGAGAAGCTCCAGTGTCTTTATAAAAACAAGCGGATTTGGTATCTTAACTCCAAACGTATCCGGCGTAATCACTGCATCGAAATATGATGTGAGATGCATGGCATCCAGTCGTTTTTCTGTATCTTCAGGATCCGCATTTGAGATGATTGCAAGTTTTACCCCGTTCGTCTTTAATATATTCAGGACGTCGCTAATTCCGTCAAACGGGGTAATACACGCGAGTTCGAGCGTGTGATAGAGCCATGCACAAATGTTTGGATCCGCCGGGACCCCGTCATCAATATATGCAGAGACTGCATCCTCGATTAGCGTAGGGGGATTTCTGTTCAGGGAGTAAAAGTGCAGATCACCGAATACCCCGCAATAAAACTCGTGAGAAAGTAGTGGCATCAGCGATGGATGTGGTCGAGTATGCAAAGGATCACGGGCTGTTCGTGCGGTTTGCAGCAGAGGATGCATCCCGCACCGTAATGAAGGATCTGCTGACAGTGTATGCGGCGTGCGAAAACAGCCATGCGGATATGATCGGATTTTCGGATACGACAGTGTGTCTCATCCCGTCCGAAATTTTGGCAGCCGTTGATACTATTACGCAGTCCTCGAAGCTGCCGCTAAGCATTCACTGCCACAACGATCTCGGGTGTGCCGTGGCAAACACTATCACTGCCGCCTCTGCCGGAGCTTTTCAGTTGCACACCTGCGTGAATGGTATTGGAGAGCGTGCCGGTAATGCGGCACTTGACGAGGTTCTGGTCCTTCTCCTGTGCAAAGGAGGGGTTGACCGGTATGATATATCCCTGATGCCGAAACTTTCCTCGGTTGTCGCCGAGGCATCGGGAATTCGGGTAAGCAAAAGCAAACCCCTGACCGGAGAATACGCATTTTCGCATGAAAGCGGGATTCACGTTGCGGCAATGCTGCAGGATCCAATAGCGTATGAATATGTGCCTCCGGAACTTCTTGGCCGGCAGCGGCAGTTTCTGATCGGCAAACACAGCGGGAGAAAAGCGCTCGAGTATGTCCTTCATGAGATGGGAATTACGGTAAACGATGAACAGATGACCAGAATTCTTGAAGAGATCAAGGCCCAAAGTGAGAGAAAATGTTCAATCACATTTCCAGCACTGCGAAAACTGATTGAAGAACTGCAGAAATAGCGAATCATTCACCCATCCGGGTTTTCAGGAACACCACAAAACCACAACTTATCATGAGATATCCGTAATGTAGCTTCGGCGATTTCAAAATAATATCACACAAATCCAGAAAACAGCTTAGAAAATGCTGCGAGAGGGATCCGAACCCCCGACCTCGGGATTATGAGTCCCGCGCCCTAACCAGCTAGGCCACCGCAGCAAATATGCATAATAAGAATGTTGTATCCCGATATATAGATTCCGAAATGCAGGACGCGTGTAAATGTCATGGGAAATCCGAATTCTTTTATAGGCAGTATTGGCCGAACCCAAAGGTGTAATACCTCACCAATGAAACGTATCTGAGAAGAATGCCACGACCAAAAATACTCTTAACGAACGATGACGGGATCAACTCCGGAGGACTCTGGGCTGCATACGACGCCCTGTCACCATTCGCTGATGTCACGGTCGTCGCACCGGCAACCCAGCAAAGTGCGGTCGGCAGATCGATCTCGATCTTCGAACCGATAAGGATGAACGAAGTTACCATGCACGGAACGCAGGCATACTTTGTTGAAGGGCGTCCGACGGACGCACTTCTTCTGGGATTATACGGACTTGGTCTTAAGCCGAACCTCGTAGTATCCGGCATCAATCTGGGAGAAAATATTTCGTTCGAATCGATAACAACCTCGGGGACCGTGGGCGCCGCGATGGAGGCAGTAAATCAGGGGGTCCCCGCTCTCGCATATTCGCTTCAAATGAACGATCAGGGAAATAAATTCGCAGACCCCAGGTCTCACACAACGGATTTTATCCAATGTAAAGAGGTCGTGAAGAAATACACCAATTTATTTCTGGAAAAAGGCTTCCCGGCAGGGAGCCAGCTGCTTAACATAAATATCCCTGCTGAAAAAATTCAAGGATACAAAGTGACGGTCCTTGGGGAAAGGATCTTTGAAACATCGGTTGAACAAAGAATCGACCCGAGAGGCAAACCATATTACTGGATAAACGGAACCCCCACGTATATCCCGGAAGAGCACTCGGATGTGACAGCACTCAGAAATAATTTTGTCTCGATTACCCCGCTTTCAATGGACAACACCGCATTCAAAGCGTGCAGCGAGCTGAAACAAATGATTTTGGATATTAATTAACAGATCCGGGAAACAACCGTTGCCACATATTTGCCGAAATACTCGGCCTGCAGAAGATCGTTCTCAGTAAGCTGACCGTCGGCAGCAAGTCCATAATGTCCGCCGTTGTGCTCCTCATTGGTCGATTCGGTCGAAATCGGATCGCCCACAACGATCATCCCGTGAATCAGCATCGCCTGAACGATCGACAAAATTGCCGTCTCTTTTCCGCCTGTCCTGTCCCCCGCAGTAGTAAATGCCGCACCTACTTTTCCAACCAGTTTTCCGCGCACAAAGGTTGTGTCGTCGATGAATTCCTTCAGCTCCGCAGCAATACCGCCAAAATACACCGGAGATCCCAGAATAATTCCGTCATATCTGACAAGGTCGCTGGCAGTAACCCGTTTAAATGCAAGGACATCGACATTCACACCTTCCACCTGTTTTGCTCCCTTGCCGATCGATTCGGCAAGCATCTTGGTTTTTCCGGTTCTGCTGTAGCAGGTCACGAGTATTGAGGACATACATATTAGATTGGGGTCGAAGCATTTTAAAAATAGGTTTTGGGAAAGTTATTCGTATTCGGGTTCGTCTTCGTCGACACCGTTTTTGTAATACCAGAGATTATACGACTCATACATCCCAAGTTCGACGGAGATTTTTACAGCCAGAGTATGCCAGCACTCTTTTCCGTACAGCATGGCATTACAACTGCAGAACGAACCCTCGACAAAGTACTCATCCGTATTTCCTACAACAACGAAGTAATCCCGATACTTTTTTACCCGCTGTTCTTTGACCGCATCAACGGCCTCCATTCCCCGCTTCCCGTACGCGTCGATGAATGCTTTACGGACAACATCATTCAGCTCGCCTTCCTGTTTTAAGATCTGGAACGGATTTATCATTGAATAATTGATGTGAGGGGGGTGTCAGCGATATACACCCACCCTTTGGTTTCTGCAAGTGCACGCATACCCGGAGCCTCCAGAGCGTAATGGGTAGCTTCGATACAGGGAATGGGCGATTCGAGAGCAATATTATACTTTAATTCGGCCGCCATGTAGGCTTCTGCACCAAGAGATACGGCCTCTTCGATTAATTCAGGATCGAAGGCCGAACCGCCGGCGACCGCCAGTCTGGTAACGCCGGAAACATCCCCCCATACACGCAGAGCACACCCGAGAATCCGGGAGATCTCGGTAAAGCTCTTCGTCATGATTCCGACAACGCCGATCGAGTTGGGAGTTTTCTCCATTCTCACACAGTCTGTGAGTCCGATTTCTTTAGCAAGAACATCGTTGATCCCTCCTTTTGCATGATCGAAGTTCGAATGCATGGCATAGAGATTGATGTTATTTTCGAGCAAAGGACGCAGGATTTCGATATTTCGTCCGGTCACGCCGTGCATAGGATTCCAGAACGCCGGATGATGAACAATCAAAGCATCGAACCGTTCTTCAGCTGCCCGTCTGCAGACGTACGGCGTGGCATCCAGCGCACAGCCTATCTTTTCAATCCGGTTCGTTCCCTCGACGATCAGCCCGATGCGGCCTTCGTCAAAATCCTCGGCAAGATCAGGCGGAGCAATTTTTTCCAGAAGAGCAATGAACGCGTCTTTATCCATACTCATAATAGGAGGTTAGATATTAATTGAGTTTCTTAATCCGGATCTTTTCCGAATCGGATTGTGCTTCGTCCTGAGCATCCCGCAGGGCTGAGATCGGTTTTATCGTAAGAGCGTTAATATAAAGCGACTGTGCATTGGTAGCTTTGCCAAAAACACGACCGAGTACCTCGACGTTCGCACCGACACCGACAAGCGGATCGGGCAGAGCGAATCGTTTTACCACGACCTGACCGGTCGGATCCTGAATCAGGTATGAGGGTTTGTTCATCATGAGCCCGGTAACTTTGAGAACTTTTCCTTCAACGATCACCACATTTCCTCTCATTGTCGGAGATAACTGGCGTGCTCTGACAAGTTTTGCATGCTGGAAATACTGCGGAGCCTCACGAAGAACCTGTTTTTCGTCCGTATAGGAGATCCAGAGAGGAAAACCTATGAGAAGAGCGCACAGCGGGAGACCGATATAGATATAGATCGAATCCTTGGAGGAGCCGTAGGTCATTGCACACATAACTGCAAAAAAGACGGTTGCTGCAAGAAGGAGAGGAGGGAGTCTGACCGTTATGCCTTGTATTTTCATGTGAGTAAGAAATGGGAGGGGGAAGATTATGAAGATAACGTCGAAGTCTTCCAGAGATTTGATTACCTTTTCTTACCCACTACTAATCATAGACATGCCTCGCCAGCAGATAAAAATCCCATCACTTCTCATAACTACCGTGCTCGTTGGTATCTCTTCTCTGGACGGGACCCTTTTTGCAACAGCAAAACCCTGTCCCCTCTGCGGCGGAAAACCGCAGCCGTACGATACCAAGAAAAAACTCTATGTGACGCTTCGAACCCCGATTGGGGAAAAAAGGATCATTGTCAACATCAGACGGTTTAAGTGTAAGAAGTGCGGACATCTCATTTATGCACAGGAACCATTTTATCCCGACACCAGACTTGGTTCAGCAATAGTGGATATGGCCATTTCCCTCTCAAGACTGCATTCCTATTCCCGCACAGCAGAGATAATGAAGGCGCTCGGCATAGATATCGACCGGGGATCGGTCCGGAACTATGCATTGTCGAATCTGCCGATACCTCCGGCAAACTTTTTGTATGGAATGCAGCTGCCGAACTCATTCATCTCGCTTATGACGAAAGAGATATCGGGACCGAAAGGGTCAATCTCGTCCCAGGACATCCTGGCATCAAGTGGGTATCCTTCGTCCTATAAACCGCCTCTTGACGGAAAAAATACATCCGGCGAGTTCCAGAAACAGAAAAAGCAGAAAACAAAGATCAGATAAAAAAAAAGTGTCTTACGCAGCCCCGGGCGATATGCCCGACAAAGCTGCGATTTCGCGTACGGCATATGCGGGCAATGCATCAGCCGGCATTCCAAGCGTTGTAGTAAGATCGATACCCCCAATTAAAGTAGCGAATACCGAAGACCCTATCCCTCCAGTTAGAAGGATGTCGGCCCCTACATCGTTTCTTACTTTCTCTACCGCACTGCAGACAAGATTTCTCTGGGCATTCCAGAAGGACGCGGCTATGTTGAGGGCACCATCCTCCCCGATCTCTTCAAGATCGGCACAGACCGTTCGGGCAAGACGGCGAAGGCAGGCTTCGCGTGAAACCTCTTTGCCATCCGGCGTCGCCGATGAATATTCATTGACACCGATGTGTCCGAGAACAAAGTGGGCATCTCCCGAACAGGAAAAGTATTCGGTGGAAAAGGGCGTTGCAACCCCGCCGATCTCTGCCGAATTCGCTAACGTGGCCACCGGCGTTCTCAGCATTCCGGTATAAACAAGATATCCTGCCTGAAGCCGGATCGTGTCGGTCATGCCGATGAGATGCTCAAATCTGGAGAAGGGAACGATGTCTGCAGTCGTACTCCCGATATCCAGCATCATTCCGTTCGGATAGGTCCTTCGAAGGAGATCCACGGAGGCAAGCCAGTTGGCAGCTGCAAGCTCGGGGCATGCCTTCGTATGGAATTGTGCATCGGTCCCGTAGAAAACGGCATCGGGAAATGTCTGCAGTACTGCATCAACGATGAAAGAGATGCCTTCCGTTTTATTGAAAAAACCGTCGGCCAGCTCTCCGCTCATCACTACCGCAGCATTCTCTTTTTCTGCATAGGTGCTGATGATCTCTGCCAGATCGGATTCCTTCCACAAAGGACAGTAGTGGATATGTACCCCTGACTCGTCAACAATTTTGAGGTTGGCACCTCCGACGTCAATCCCGATCACTCTACATTTACCCCGCCGACATCATCGAATTTTGCAGTTTTCCCGTTATAGTGGATGCATTCTGGAGGCAGACCGACCGTTGCTTTGAGCAAAACATCAGCAATCTCCTCTTCAATGACATGCACGATGCCAAGAATACTCATTGTTGGGCGGGGATTAACATCGATGACCCAGATCTTTTCGCCGACGATCATGTCAAGACCAACATATCCCTGGCAGCCAAGCGTCTCGATCGCTTTTTTGGCAACTTCTATCATCTCGGCCTCGCGGGGAGGGTGGACCGGCGTCTCGCCGCCGTGATATGCAAATGTCCCGTCCTCCCGGACCTCACAGTACTGGCGATTGATCGTCAGGAAAACCGGGGGCAGACCGCTGTAAAACCCACAGGCTTCGCCGACAACACGGCTGCCGATAACACTGACGCTGAAATGTTCGCCTTCAAGATACTCAACGGACATCTCACCATCTCCTGGGAGCTCGCCGTCTTTTGCGATTCTGACCCCGATGGAGCCTGCGCCTTTGATCGGTTTTATCACACGTTTTCCCGGATACTCAGCCGGAACTTCAGCCGGGACATTGATGCCAACCTTCGCAAGCAGTTTGCCGGAGAGCCGTTTGCTTGCGCAAACCGCGACCGCAGTGCTGTCTGAACCGATGTTGTGGGTGGCAAGTTCCAACGTGTGGGTATATTTTGCGAGGATCTCATCCGGGGCAATGACCAGACCGTAATCACAATCCGGGGCAAGACGCGCTATCTCGGAATCGAAATCACTGCCAGTCGGCAGGACAACCGTGTGCCCGCAGGCTTCGAAACTTTTTTTCAGCACAGCAACCATAGCTTTGCCCTCCGGGGCAAGAACCGGATCACGCACTGCGGTATATTCGGCGATGAGAACGTTCATATTATGCGTCGCGTTTTTCTACCTCGGCGATGAGGTTTTCCATAACGGCGTCAACGGCATCCCACGTAGGATTCGTCTCGCCCGGTTTTCTGACGATGAATGGTTTTCCTTCATCACCGCCCTTTCTCATCTCGATATCGATTGGGATAGAACCAAGGTATGGGACATTGTACTGCTTAGCTGCTTTCTCTCCTCCGCCTTTTCCGAAGAGATCAACAACTTCTCCGCAGTGGGGACATACCATTCCTGACATATTTTCGATGATACCAAGTACCGGAAGATCCATCATCTCAACGAACTTGATCGCTTTGGTAGAATCTAAAACAGCAACATCCTGAGGAGTCGTGACGATGACTGCCCCTTCAACGTTCGGTGCAAACTGCACAATATTCAATGCTTCATCACCGGTTCCCGGGGGGAGATCGACGACGAGGTAATCGAGATCGCCCCATTCTACATCGCCAAGGAACTGCTGAATCGCAGCAGCTTTCATGGGACCGCGCCATACGATCGGACTGTCTGTCTCATTTAAGAGAAGTGCCATGGAGATCACTTTCAGAGAACCGGTCACCTTGATCGGCATGATCTTGTTTCCGATTGCCTGAAGTCTGAGATCTTCAATGCCGAGCATCTTTCCAAGACTTGGACCGTGAATATCCAGATCAAGAAGACCTGTCTGATATCCGTGGTTCGAAAGGGCATATGCAAGGTTAACCGAGACCGTACTCTTTCCAACACCACCCTTCCCTGAGAGAACTAGTATTACATGTCTTACACTAATATCGGCTTTTTTTGATTGCTGACAGGTATCGGTCTTCTGTGAACAACCATCACAGTGACCATCGCATCCATCGGGTTGATCGCTCATAATTATCTCCTGAATTGTAAGTCTATATAACTTATTGCATTATCTGTTGTGTGGATTACAGTATAGTCTTTTTGGAGTGTGTGAATGATCATAACAAACGAAATCTGAAATTTTAACGGAGATCAGAACACCCATCTCCGGTTACCTTTCGCGCGCCTCATTAAATGGGATTGATTCATTTTCAGCAATATAAATCCAATAAAATTAACACCAAGATTTTTACCCAAGATGTTTTCACACCGATAATAATCAAAAAAACGCTGCGAGAAGACACCATTATATATTCCGAAAATAGACAACAATAATATCCGAGGTTTATCCATGGAAATAAAGTATGTAACAACGACCTGTCCGTATTGCGGGACCGGCTGCTCCTTCAACCTTGTCGTGAAGGATGGCAAAATCATTGATGCCCAGCCGTGCCAGCGCTCTCCGGTCAACGAGGGAAAACTCTGTCCGAAAGGTGTATACGGATTTGAGTTCATCAACTCACCCGACCGCTTAAAGACTCCGCTCGTGAAAAAAGACGGAAAACAAGTACCGGCAACATGGGATGAGGCACTCGCCGTCATCGCAGAAAATTTCGGCAAATACAAGCCCGAAGAAATCGCGGTCATCTCTTCTGCCCGCTGCTGCAATGAAGACAACTACGCCATGCAGAAGTTCGCCCGTGTCGTTTTAAAGACACCGAACGTCGACCACTGCGCCCGTCTGTGCCACGCACCGACCGTAGCCGGTCTGAACATGGTCTTTGGATCAGGCGCATCCACCAACTCCTTCATGGATCTGGCAAACTGCAGTCTCGCTTTTATCATTGGGTCCAACAACTTTGAAGCCCACCCGCTTGCAGCCCGCAGAATCATGCAGGCCAAGAAGAATGGAGCAAAGGTCATCGTCTGTGACCCGCGTCTTACCCCGACCGCCAAACAGGCAGATCTGCACATCCAGCACTACCCGGGAACCGATATCCAGCTCCTCAACTGTCTGATGAAAAACATCATCGAGAACGACTGGGTCGACCATGAATTCGTCGATAACCGTACTAACGGCTACGAAGAACTCAAGGCATGCGTCACCCAGGACAAATACAGTCTCGAGAACACCGCCAAAGTCTGCGGTGTCCCGGTCGAGAAACTCCAGCTCGCTCTTCAGTGGCTCCGTGAGAACCAGCACAAGACCGCATTCGTCCACAGTCTCGGTATCACCCAGCACACGGTCGGTGTCGACAACGCCAGATCGATCGCCTTCATCCAGACCCTCCTTGGAAACATTGGAAAGCCCGGATGCGGTGTCAACGCACTTCGCGGGCAGAACAATGTTCAGGGGTCCTGCGACATGGGAGCACTCCCGAACGTATACGCAGGATATCTCAGCGTCAACAACCCGGATGCAGCAAAGAAAGTTGCAGACTACTGGGGAGTTACCGATCTGCCGTCCGGCAAACTCGGTCTCCACATCCCGGAGATGCTCGAGACCCTCGAACACCACCCGGATAAACTGAAATGCCTGTATCTGCTCGGCGAGAACCCCGTTATGTCCGACCCGAACAGTAAGGGTGTCGAGAAGGCAATGGCCAACTGCGAGTTCCTCGTAGTTCAGGATATCTTCGAGACCGAGACGACCAAATACGCTGATGTGGTCTTACCGGGATCCTGCTATGCAGAAGAAGACGGTACCCAGACCAATGCGGAACGCCGTGTCCAGAGATCCAGAAAAGCGCAGGATGCACCCGGAGAGGCAAAACTAGACTGGGAGATCATGAAAATGATCGCAACCAAGATGGGATACGGCGACAAGTTCGCATGGGAAACCTCCGAGGATGTGTTCAACGAGATGCGCAAGATCACCCCCCAGTATGCAGGTATCACCTACGCAAAACTCGAGGGAGACGGTATCCAGTGGCCATGCCCGACCGAAGACCACCCAGGAACCCCGATCCTGCACATCAGTTCCTTTGCAGGCATGCCCGACGGCAAAGCAAAACTCCAGGCGATCGAACACCGTGCACCGGCTGAAGTCATCGACGCAGAATATCCATTCTGGCTCACCACCGGAGCAACCATCTGGCACTGGCCGTCCGGATCGATGACCCGCAGGTGTACCCAGCTCGACCGTGACTGCCCGACAGCATGGCTCGAGATGAACAAGAAGGATGCAGCAAAACTCGGCATCGCAGACGGCGAAAAAGTCCTGCTTTCCTCACGCCGCGGAGAAGTCGCAGTCGCAGCACGCGTGATGGATGACATTAAGGAAGGCGTGTTCTTCATGCCGTTCCACTTCATCGAAGCACGGGCGAACTTAGTCACGAACACCGCATATGACCCGGTGTCCAGAACGCCGGAATACAAAGTCTGTGCTGTGAAAGTTACCAAACAGGAGGCCTAAAATGTCAGCAAAAGGCGATATGTGCTATGCATGGACGAAAGATGCAGGGATCAAAGGAGAATGCGGAGGAGCAGTTACATCACTTCTCAAGTACATGCTTGAGAACAAGATCGTTGATATGGTTCTAACCGTCAAAAAAGGTGTGGATCTCTATGATCCGCAGCCGGCATTCATTACCGATCCGGCCGACATTGCCTCCACGGCAGGATCCCTCCACTGCGGTACGCTGCTTCTGCCCAAACTCATCAAGAAGTACCTGAACGGTGCAAAAGACATGAAGATCGCCGTTACCGTCAAGGGATGCGATGCAAAAGCAATGTACGAACTTGCAAAGCGTAACCAGATCAACCTGGACAACGTCGTGATGATCGGTCTGAACTGCGGTGGATCAGTTACCCCGTTCATGGCAAGAAAGATGATTGCCGAGAAGTACGGTGTGGACCCGGACTGTGTTTTCAAAGAGGAGATCGACAAAGGTCAGTTCATCATTGAATACACCGATGCAGAGGGCAAACACCAGCACAAAGGTATTTCAATTGATGAGTTGGAGGAGGAAGGTCTCGGCCGCCGTCTGAACTGTCAGCGCTGCGAAACCAAGATCCCCCGTCAGGCCGACATCTCCTGCGGAAACTGGGGTGTCTTCGGCGAGAAAGCCGGGAAGGCAACCTTTGTTGAGATCTGCTCCGAGAAAGGCGCCATGATCTTCGACGGTGCGGTAAAATCCGGCATCATCGACACCTGCGCACCCGAGGCAAAAGGTCTCGAGATCCGCGGAAAGATCGAGAACGTCATGATCAAGATGGGTAAGAAGAACCAGAAGAAGCAGTTCGATGCCCTTGGCTATGGTGCAAAACGCCTGGAATTCATGCAGAAGGAATCGTCACGCTGTATCAAATGCTACTCATGCATTGAAAGCTGTCCGATCTGTTACTGTGTTGAATGCTCCACCAAGAAACCACACCTTGTTCGTCCAGGAATCATTCCGCCGGACTTCATGTTCCAGATGATCAGATTCGCACACATTGCCGATTCATGTATCAACTGTGGTCAGTGTCAGGAACTCTGTCCGATGGATATCCCGAACTCACTCTTCATGCACGCCCAGCAGGTCGAGCTTGAAAAGATGTTCGGACACACACCGGGTGTCGACATGGAACTCCCAGTCCTTGCATTCGCAGAAGAAGCCGACGAGCGTGCACGTCTGCATGCAACCGGCTCCGACATGATTTACGAAAACGTGTTTGGCGAAGAAAAATAAACTGGATTCCCGTTTACCCCCTCTTTTTAGATTAAAAAAAAAACCTTGTGTATAGTTTGTGCGTGTTATTCAAAAAACTGACACGGATTAAACAGATTCACTATAGGGGTAAGATAACTCCTTTCAATATAACAGAGTTCTCATTATTCTAACTTGAAGTAAAGCTTGATGGAAGTTTTTTAGTTGTTACTGCCAATAGTACTGTGATGATCTCACGGAGATTAAATTATGGATAAAGAGACCTATGAGATTTTAGATACATATATGCAGGCGTGTATGGCAGCGGATACTGCACATGATAAAAACCATATTTACCGCGTCCTCTATGCAGCTCTTACCCTTGCGGAACACGAGGCTTCAGTAGATTATGACTGCCTGATTGCTGCCTGCCTTCTTCACGATATCGGGAGAAAGGAACCTTTTGAAAATCCCCATGTCTGTCACGCCAAAGCCGGTGCAAAAAAAGCCGAAACTTTTCTGCGTGAACATGGTTTTCCTGAACCATTTGTATCTCACGTCAGCGATTGTATCAGAACACACCGCTTTCGTGCCGGACAGATTCCGGAATCCATTGAAGCAAAAATTCTGTTTGATTCTGACAAACTCAATGTGACCGGGGCCGTCGGTATTGCACGAACACTTGCCTACAAAGGTCAGCATGCAACGCCGCTCTACTTCTGCGGAACGGATGGCACTATCTCAGAGAAAGATGGTGACAATACCAACTCATTTTTCCATGAATACAATGTTAAATTGGAGGGAATGTATGACCGGTTTTATACGCAGACGGGAAAAGAGATGGCTGCAATCCGGAAGAAAGCTACGGCTGATTTCTATCATTCCATGCTGACGGAAGTGCAAGACATCACAAAAAAAGGATCGTATCTCTTGGATAAGCAGATTCTGACTGAATAAAATCTAGCCCCATACCTAATATTTAGATATAAAGAAAACATATAACTATAATTAGATGGAATTCACAATGTGAATATTATGGCTGAAAAAATAATCTACATGGATCACGCTGCTACGACCTACACTGCCGAGGAGGTCGTGAAAGCAATGCTGCCCTACTTCTCCGAAGAGTTCGGCAATCCCTCTTCTGTTTATTCTATTGGACAGTCCAACAAAACGGCTCTTGACCACCCCAGAAAACAGGTAGCATCAGCAATCAATGCGCAACCTGACGAAATCTACTTTACCAACGGCGGAACCGAATCCGACAATTGGGCATTGAAAGGCGTGGCATTTGCCAACGAACGAAAGGGAAAACACATCATCACGACTGCGATCGAGCATCATGCGATTTTGCATTCCTGCGAATGGCTCGCATCCAGAGGATTTGAGATAACCCATCTTCCGGTAGACAAATACGGCATGGTTTCTCCGGAGTCGGTCGAAAAAGCGATTCGCCCGGACACGATTCTCATCTCGGTTATGTATGCAAACAACGAGGTCGGCACGATCCAGCCGATTGCCGAGATCGGAAAGATCGCCAGAGAGCGTGGGATCTATTTCCACACCGACGCAGTCCAAGCAGTAGGCCACGTTCAGATAGATGTCGTTGCCGACAACATCGATCTTCTCTCACTTTCAGGGCACAAATTCTACGGACCAAAAGGTACCGGGGCCCTCTACATCCGGAAAGGAACACGAATCCAAAACTTCATTCACGGCGGGGCTCAGGAAAAGAAACGCCGGGCAGGCACGGAAAATGTTCCCGGAATCGTGGGTCTCGGTTCTGCAATCGACCGGGCAATCAAAATGATGCCGGAGGAGACGAAACGGTTCACAGCGCTGAGAGATGAACTGACCCGTGAACTTCTCAAAATCCCGGCAACACACTTAAATGGTCACCCGACAAAACGTATTCCAAACAACACAAACATCATCTTCGAGTACATCGAAGGAGAATCAATTCTCCTGTTCCTGAACATGAAGGGCATATGTGCATCGACAGGAAGTGCCTGCAACTCGGCATCACTTGAACCCTCGCACGTCTTAACGGCGATGGGGATCTCCCACGATATCGCACACGGCTCCATCCGGCTCACCATCGGAGAACGAACCACGACAGAGGATGTGAAAATTGTGATCGCCGCACTCACAGAAACGGTGGCAAAACTTAGGGCAATGTCCCCACTTACCCCAAAGGAGTTGAAAAATGTACAGTGAAAAAGTAATGGATCACTTCACGAACCCGCGTAATGTGGGTGTGATCGAAGATGCAAATGGTATCGGGGAAGAAGGAAATCCTTCCTGCGGGGATATCATGAAAATGTATCTGAAAGTCGAAAACAATATCATTGTTGATGCAAAGTTTCAGACATTCGGCTGCGGTGCTGCGATTGCGTCCAGCAGTATGGCCACCGAGATGATCAAAGGCAAAACGCTGGAAGAAGCATGGACGCTTTCCAACAAAGCCGTGGCGGAAGCGTTGGATGGATTACCGGCAATAAAGATGCACTGCTCGGTCCTTGCAGAAGAGACCATCCATAAAGCAATCAATGATTATCTGGTAAAGTCAGGCAGAGATCCGTGGGGTGACGGAGAATGCAGCTCATGCGGGCATGACTGTGATACCTGTGAGCTCTAAACAAAAGCTTCCGCGTGCAGTCATTTTCGATATGGATAACACCCTGCACGATCTGTGCCGGGCACGCCATTGTGCAGCAGATGCCTTGATGGCATACTGCGGGGTGTTTGGAGACCTCCATATCTACTCTCTGAACAAAAACCCGCCAACCCTCATCGAAGATGCAGTGGCCCTCTATCTGGCGGACGGGGTTGATGCTGATTTTGATCAGTGTACCTGGCTCTATCACACCTTGGAACTGGCCAGTATATCTCCCTTCGAGGGTATTGAGGAGCTTCTGAGCGAATTAAAATTAGAAGGGGTCCATCTGGCTGTCATTTCGAATGCAGACCGTGAAGATATGGAAAAACGTATGGAATCCCTTGGTTATGGAAAGTATTTCGAACTGGTCGTCACGCCCGAAACATTCGGTGTAAAGAAACCCGATCCGCAGGTCTATCAGAAGACACTCGAAGCATTAGGAGTTTTGCCGGAAGAGACGGTAATGATCGGGGACAAAAAGAATCGGGATGTACGGCCCCCACGAGAACTCGGCATCAAAGGAGTACATGCCACCTTTGGTTCTGTTGATAAACGGGATAAAATCTGTGCGGTTGATTCACCGGAAGAATTTCTCGCACTCTTAAAAAAAGGTTAGGCGATCTTGGAAAGAGCACCGGTCTTCAGATCGTAATACAGACCGTGAACTTGCAGACAGCCTTTTTCTTCAGCCAGAGAAACAAGCGGATAAGATCTGAGATGTTCCATCTGCAGGCGGACGTTTTCATACTCAATCGCTTTTTTGCGAATTGCCTTCTCTTCAGGAGTCTTGGCCTCGCCAAGGCGTGCATCGACCCGGATCTGCGCTTCACGTGCATTATTAATCCACTGAGGGATATAAGCATCCTTTGACATGTCGACATCGAGAGCGTTGAGAGCTCCGCAGTCAGAGTGGCCGCAGATCACGATATCTTTTACTTTGAGATGCTTAACTGCATATTCAAGAACGGTCGCAAAATTCAAGTCATGTGTCGGAACGATGTTCCCGATATTTCTGTGGGTGAAGAGTTCTCCGGCACGACAGTGGGTGATACGTTCCGCATTGACCCGGGAATCCGAGCAGCCGACCCATAACACGGTCGGGTGCTGCTGAGTGGTCAGCTGCATGTACCGTTCTTTCTTTCGCTCGAAATCCTGTTCCTGAAAAATCTTGTTTCCTTGTATAAATGTTTCTATCATGAGTAAAACCCCAATAGAAGTTTAATTGACTCTTCAAACTTATGAGTTTTTGGGTTCTACTCGGGAAAATGGCCACATCCACTCCGTCCTCTCAGTGAACGGCAGATTCTGCAGAATTTGGTTTCAAGCTCATCATCTGTGACCGAACCGGATTTGATTTCTTCAGCGATTTTGGCGATGACATCTTTGATCTCATCATCAAAAACGATCCTATACCCCCGTTTGCCGGATAAGTACTGGGATACGGCTGATGGAGCAAGAGAAAGAGATTTAGCAACCTGAATCTGCGACACCCCAAGGTTCACGAGTTCGGCTGCAAGAGCTGCCTGTATTGCAGGGATGATGTCCCACACTATTTCCTGGCAGGGGACTTTAACCATGATTATACATTCACATTGTGATATATTATAGATTTCACCATAATACCAAACAAATGATTTAATGATTTCACCGGCCAATGATGTGTGGATGGACCGGTTCTGGCCGCGTGCGGTAATCTTCGATATGGATAATACCATCCATGATTTGCGGGGAGCGAGGTTCGCCGCAGCTGATGCATTAATGGCACATGGAACTTGCACCTGATATGCAGATCCGAGACGCCGAGAAAGATGTTCACCATCGAAACGTCCGCATCAAGTGCCGCGTCCACATCAGTGGCTGCTGCTCGGCAGAGACAGGAGATGTGTGCATCAAGTCCGAGCGATGCAACCGCACGAACGGAAGAACGTTCGCCGACCGAAACTGCTGGGAAGTCCGCTTCAATACAGTTGATACCTGTCTCGTCCAGAAGTCCCGCGATTTCCTGTTTTTCTTCAGGGGAAAATACCACTCCAGGTGCCTGATCTCCATCCCGCAGAGTTACATCATATATTTCCACCTGCCATCTGCTCATTTTTTCTCTCCCTGTAATGAGTATTATTGGTACTATACAGGAATAATAGCATACGGCGTTTCGAAATTACCCTGTTCCTTTCAGAAATGGAGACATGCAGAAACCATTTTGGATAATAATTCCATACGCGTGAGGGGTCATCCAAATAGTTGTATATGAATATATATATAGTTTGCGTGACACTAGTTGACATGTAGCACGGCAATTAATATATTAGTAAAATCATAGAGAATATCTATCAACCCATTTTTTAACGCGAATCATGATTTAAGGAAGATTGGCTACATCCATACCCCCTCACCCCCCCCCAAAAAAAGAAGAATACCCATTATTCCTTGACGTTTTTTTTTTAATTTACACTCTGTTTTGAATCGTTTTCACCTGATATATATTATAACAAAATGCAGCCA
>NIZU01000030.1 GCA_003315675.1 Methanocorpusculum sp. MCE | reverse complement strand
GGCGTTGATACAGTGGTCTGGCAGGAGTTTCAGAGACAACTTGACCTGAAAGGTCTGAAAATTGAACAAGGTATGATTCAGGATGCAACGTTTGTGTATGCTGAACCCGGTCATTGTAAGAAAGACACGCCGCGAGGAGATCAGGCAAAAACACGACGGGATAAAGATGGAAAAATCATGTCCAAGAACGGCAAAATACACTATGGCTATAAACTTCATACCATCATGGATACGACGCACGATCTTATTCGACGCATTGAAACCACCACGGCAAATGTTCATGATAGTCAGGTGGACCTCTCAGAAAAAGGGGAAGTGGTCTATCGGGATCGGGGATATCAGGGAGCAAAATGCAAGGGATATAGTGCCACAATGAAAAGGGGAGCGAGAGGGCATCCCATTGGCATACGAGATAAACTGAGAAATCTGCGAATAAGTAGGAAGAGATCAAAGGGCGAGAGACCCTATGCAGTGATCAAAAATGTTTTTCATGCAGGGTTGGTGAAGGTAACAACGCTGCAAAGAGTACGAGTGAAAAATATGCTGGCTGCATTTTGTTATAATATCTATCAGGTGAAAACGATTCAAAACAGAGTGTAAATTAAAAAAAACGTCAAGGAATAATGGGTATTCTTCTTTTTTTTGGGGGGTGATGGGGTATGGATGTAGCCAATCTTCCTTAAATCATGATTCGCGTTAAAAAATGGGTTGATAGATACAAAAATGTTTTTCATGCAGGGTTGGTGAAGGTAACAACGCTGCAAAGAGTACGAGTGAAAAATATGCTGGCTGCATTTTGTTATAATATCTATCAGGTGAAAACGATTCAAAACAGAGTGTAAATTAAAAAAAAACGTCAAGGAATAATGGGTATTCTTCTTTTTTTTGGGGGGTGATGGGGTATGGATGTAGCCAATCTTCCTTAAATCATGATTCGCGTTAAAAAATGGGTTGATAGATATTCTCCTATATATTGTGAGAATTTCCTGTTCATTCTCGGATCGAGGATTTTTTCCGGGTATTTCGGACGCGGTATGAGAGGGTCCCCGGGAAAAATCTTATAACATCAGAAAATAGGATATGTACACCTTATTTATGGCTGATACGTTTCTTTCCACATACCTGAATACCGCGATAAAAAAGCTGATCAAAGATGTTCTGAAAGGCACGTTTTCGAACCGGAAGGTGACGGTGTTTCTGTTATCGCAGGCACGTCAGCAGCGGGAGAATGCAAAGAAGCGGAGTGCACATCCGAATATGCCGGTTTTTCTTATCGCAAGCATCACGTCGGCCTGTAATCTCCATTGTGCGGGCTGCTATGCGAGAGCGACGGGTATGTGCGGCGATGCGCCGAGAGGAGCGGAACCGCTGAGTGTTCCCGAGTGGGAGAATATTTTTGGTCAGGCAGAGGAGCTTGGGGTCTCGTTTATCCTTCTTGCAGGAGGGGAGCCTCTTCTCCGCCGTGATCTGATCGGGGCGGCCGCCGGACATACGTCGATCATCTTCCCGATATTTACGAACGGCACGCTGATCGATGCAGAATATACGAAAGTATTCGATGAAAACCGAAATCTTGTCCCGGTGATCAGCATCGAAGGGGGCATCGAGGAGACGGATGCCCGCCGGGGATCGGGGACGTATACGTCGATCCTTGCATCGATGAACCGCCTTCGGGAGGGAAAGATCCTGTTCGGGGTTTCGGTGACGATAACGGCGGCGAATCTGGATCTGCTGCGGGATCAGGGTTGCCGGCTCGTGTTCTATATCGAGTATACGGCGATCGATCACGGTTCAAAGGAGATGGAACTGGACGCGGCGAGGCGTGAGGAGCTGGAGGGGAAACTGACAGGGATCAAGTCGGCGTATCCGGGGATGGTGTTTATTTCGTTCCCGGGGGACGAGAAGCATATGGGCGGCTGTCTGGCGGGCGGGAGAGGATTTTTCCATATCGATCCGTACGGTTCTGCAGAGCCGTGCCCGTTTTCGCCGTATTCTGACCGGAACCTTCGGAACGTTTCTCTGCTGGATGCGGTGAACTCGCCGTTTTTTGCAAGGCTGATCGATACGGGTCTCGTGGGCGGGGAGCATGACGGCGGCTGTGCTTTGTTCGAGCACGAGGCGGAAGTCATCGCCCTCATGAATAAGGAGTGATCCGGTTATTGGAAACTACTGGAGGCTGCAGGTGGAGCAGCTTCCGTGCAGGTTCCGCTCGGTGAGCTGGCCGACCTGGAGTTCGAGGTCGCGGACCCGTTCCATGAGGTCGGCATAGTCACGCTCGAGTTCTTCGAGGCGTTTTTCCATGTTTTCTGCTGATGTCATGTATAGGAGGTTGGCGTTTCGGGTCTTATAGGTTAGGTAGCGGGCTACCCCGTAGGGGTGGCCTCAGCGGAGCAAACCGAAGGTTTGCGACTGTGGGTGCGGTGTGGCCGACCTCAGCGGAGGCGGATCGACGGCACAGCCGGCGATCTTAGCCGAGCAAGTCAATAGACTTGCGACCAAATCTTTGATTTGCGAACAAGGCTTTGCCTTACGGGCGGGTAGGTTGGACCCTGACTTTGACAGTTGGCAATATAGCCCTCATTCAAACATCTCGTAAACGCAACAAAAGAGAAAACTAGTCCCTGTCAGGCGTCAATTTAAATTGACCAA
>NIZU01000029.1 GCA_003315675.1 Methanocorpusculum sp. MCE | reverse complement strand
AGCAGATGATGTAATCGGCAAGATGTTTGCAGTCTGGTTCCCGATCATGGCTTTCGTTGCCTCTGGATATGAACACTGTGTTGCAAACATATACTTCATCCCGGCCGCAATCATCACAAACGGATTTACCGGAAACACTGTAGACAACCTGAACTGGGTCGGTATGTGGACGAACAACATTATCTGGGCAACCCTTGGTAACATTGTCGGTGCCGTCATCTTCATGGCAATCGTCTACTACTACTGCTACAAGTCAGAAATCTGTGCACTTTGTGAAACAAAATAAGATAAGTCCGGCGTAATCACTACGTCTCTTATCTAACCATCTCTCTATTTTTTCCCCGCATTGCAAGACATGCATATATTTAACCTAAGAAATATCACTATCAGTAAAGACCTGTGTCTCTCATGAAAATAAAAGGCGTAAAAATCAGTTTGGCCCCCATGCATTATATTGTTGTAATATTTTTCCTTGCACTCTTCGTCTGGTCATATATTGCGACTCAGGATGTCATGTTTCTTTATTGGGGAGTCCCGCTTTCTCTTTGTTTGTTTGTGATCCCGCTGATAAACAGCTACAGTGTGGGAAGGCAATACATCACTCTTCTCCCGGAATATGAAGCTGAATCAAAACCCTGCAGGATAAAACAGATCGGTCGTCCGATGGAAGGCAAGCCTGTACGAATAGAAGGTGTTGTTCAGGGGCTGAAGGGCAGATTCATCAACCGTCCCGGCTTTAAAATCTTTGACGGCTCAGGAACGGTCGTTGCCCAGCGTTCATCTCCGCTGGATATCAACATCCGTGTTGGAGACAATATTGAGGTCGTTGGGATGGTCGTTAAACGATATGCCTTTGCGGGAGACTACGTAGTTCATGCTATCGGCGTGAAAAAAATCGACACCTTGACCCCGCTCGAGATGGATGAAGCCCTCGTCTCTTCTGACACCAGGAAAATCAAAAAATATAATTAACGCTCTTTTTCACACATTTTTTATCAGGAACCAATAGTATTAATCCTTTGAGTGCAGACTCATTGGTATGTTACATGAAGTGGTTGTGTACTCTCTTTCGGGTTGTCCTCACTGTAAAGCATTGAAAACATTCCTTGATAATCAGAATATAACGTACACCAATATCGATGTAGGCGAAGATGAAAAAGCCGCCGCAGAAATGATTAAGATCTCCGGTCAGAGGGGTGTTCCTGTCACGGTCATCGATGGTGAAAAAATCGTTATTGGCGATGATTTGAAAAAAGTCATGGAGTATCTTGATGCTCCTGTGGCGGTAAAAAAGACACCGGATGTTTCTGCGGATCATGATCTCGTAGTGATCGGTGCCGGAGCCGGCGGTCTTTCGGCTGCCATGTACGGCGCCCGAAAAGGTCTGGATATGATCGTGATCACCGGTGCAATCGGCGGGATGGTGAATCAGAGTTATGTTGTTGAAAACTACCCCGGCATCCCTGATATATCCGGCGCAGATCTGATGAAAAAAATCTATGATCATACGGTAAATTCCGGGGGGATTTTCGTTGAGGATGTCGTGACCGGCATTTCCAAAACCGGGGATGTCTTTTCCATCGACACGCTTAATGGAGCCCATTATACTGCAAAGGCCGTCATAGCGGCCACCGGGAGGTCTCCGCGTCTCTCCGGAGCGAAAGGCGAGACTGACTATCTTGGGAAAGGTGTTGCGATCTGTACGACCTGTGACGGACCGTTGTACAAAAATAAAGTTGTGGGGATCCTCGGCGGAGGCAACACGGCAGTTGATATGGCTATCGAACTGAGTGACATCGCCGCATCCATCCATCTGATCGTCCGCAGTAAACTGAAAGCCGACAAGGTGCTGATCGACCGGCTCAAAACGAAAAAGAACATTGTTCTGCACAAAGGATATACCATCGAAGAGTTTGGCGGCGGTCAGTTTCTGGAGTATGTGACTCTGAAAAAACTGGGCGGAATCACCAGCCTCCTTGGAAAGGGTGAAGAGAAGCTTCCTGTCGACGGTGTCTTCCTTGGGATCGGTCTCGATCCAAACACCTCGATTTTCGAGGGTCTTGCAGCAATGAATCAGAATAGAGAGATCATCGTTGATATCGACTGCAATACGAATGTTCCCGGGTTCTATGCGGCCGGAGATGCAACCTCCATCAAAGCCAAGCAGATCGCATCATCAGTCGGTGAAGGGGTAAAGGCTCTCCTTTCAGCATATGATTACCTGAAAAGGTAACTCTCTTTTTTTCAAAAATATTGTTCGTCTCTGGACCTGAGATAACTCTCTCAGAATCGGATCATTGAAAACATGCAGATAAAAAAAGATTGGCTGAGAATATTTCTCAGGTATGCGGCGTTACTCGTAAAGCTCGGACTCGTCGATCTTAGTATAAGATACGAGTTCGGCCGGAGTAAAGTGAATGCAGATCTCACGGGCAGCACTCTCGGGAGAGTCTGCTGCATGGATGACATTTTTGCCGATGGACAGAGCATAATCTCCACGGATAGTTCCGGGGTTAGCTTCTGTCGGGTTGGTTGCACCGTTCATTTTCCGAACTGTTGCAACAACATTGTCACCTTCGAGGACAAAGCGGAATACCGGTCCACTCGTAATGTATGCTTTCATACCTGGGTAGAAGGGTTTTGCGAGGTGTTCCTCGTAGTGCTTGTCGACAATGGATTCTGCAAGAACACCGAATTTAGCGGCAACGATCTTGAATCCCTTATTTTCAAAGCGGGAGAGAATCTCACCGACGAGACCGCGCTGAACACCGTCGGGTTTGATCATCACAAAGGTCCGTTCCATAAATTACATCACTCCTTGCCGCGTGCCTTGCGACCTGCTGCGGTCCAGGCTACACGTCTGGGGATTCTGCCGAGATTATAATTGCTCTGGCATTTTGATGAGCAGAAATAAAAGACTGCGCCATCTTTTCTCACAAAGAGCTTCCCGGTTCCGGGCTCAAGCTGCTTTCCGCAGTAGCTGCAGGTATATGTATCAACCATGCTTTTTACCTCCGGGAAAGTTTCTTTGCTTCGCGTTCCGTTTCAAGGAGCATCAGAATGTCACCCTCACGGATAGGTCCGAAAGTGTTACGGGTAATGATACGCCCCTTGTTTGAGCCATCAAGGACACGGCATTTAATCTGGGATGCCTCTCCGTGCATTCCGGTAAGGCCGATGACCTCAATAACTTCTGCTGGCGTTGCATCATCAGGCATGGAATTATCCTCTCAGTGCCTTGATCTGACCGGCAAGATCTCCTACGAGCTCTTTGCCTTTGCCGACTTTAACGATTGCTACTGCAGTACATCCGACGTCAAGACCGCATGCGGCTCCGATGTCTGCCTGCTTGTTGATGAAAACAAACGGAATTTCCTTCTCGTCTGCAAGTCCGGGGATGTGCATAACGATTTCTTCTGGTGCAACATCTGCGCCGATTAAGACGAGAGCTGCAATTCCACGCTCGACGGCCTTGGTTGCCTCGTTTGCGCCTTTCTTAATCTTTCCGGTGTCACGTGCAAGCTCAAGCGCTTCAAGTGCTTTGTTCTGAAGTTCTTCG
Organism: Methanocorpusculum sp. MCE; assembly: GCA_003315675.1. Taxonomy (GTDB): domain Archaea; phylum Halobacteriota; class Methanomicrobia; order Methanomicrobiales; family Methanocorpusculaceae; genus Methanocorpusculum. The sequence goes on along the minus strand of NIZU01000029.1, from coordinate 9,879 downwards.
GGGACTTCAAACTTCTGGTAAATCTTTGCCATAATTACTCACTTCACTCGAGAGGTTTTACCCTCTGTCATCGCTCATCAGCGGTCATACTGGTAGGTACAAAACAGTCTCAGAATAAATCCTGATTAGTTCCCCCCATACGGGGTAACCGTTGCTGGCGTAACTATATTTATGGGTCTGATTTTGAGATAAAGATATGGATGAACGTCATTGGATAACGTTCATCGCTGACAGCGAAATTCTCTCTTCACCTTTTGACGGATGGAAGGCTGCGGCAAGGTTCTTGAACCAAAAAATTTCAGTTTGAGCCGGGTGAGCCATTTTAACCTTTATTTTGCCGGCAAATGATTTTCATGGCGGGATGTTTTGTTTTCAGGGACTAGGAACGTATGATTTTTCATCCCGCGTCCCGCGCTGAGGATTCGTAAACCAGAAGAGAGGTGGTTTACCTGATTTGATATACGTCTACGCCGTCAAATGAGAATACGTTTACGAGATCTTCCAGCGGGAGATTAATCGTATACATTTCCTGCTCTACTTCGCCGACGAACAGATACGTTGCTCCGTATTTTTTCATCAGGGAAATCGTTTTTGTCGGGTCTTCGTAGATCGCACGCACGTCGGCCATCCGTGTGGATACATCTTCTGTTTCGTCTATCCCCGTTCTCCATCCTACTTCATGTCCCGTCCACCCGATAATCGTGGATAAACCAGTCATTGTCGAAACCCGGGACCCATATGTATATGATGTTCCTTCCGCTTCGACAACGATTATCGAGGGATCGTTTAGACTCTGCAGATATTCTATTCCCTGATAGTCCGTCGGGTGCGATACGGCAAGCCAGGCTTCTCCATCCAGATTCCCGCCCGGATAACCCAGATTGATACCTCCGACAACAAATATTCCGGCAAGACAGACAAATACCACGCATGCCGCTGCCCATGCCTTCCATTTCTTTGTGGAATTCACCGTAGAACCCCGGTTTTTGAGCCATTTCCCGATAATCAGCATTGATGAAATCCCAAGGAAGAACCAAGCACAAAATCCGAACTTGAAGACGGTGTTCATCCGGTAGTAGGAATCACCCATGTAGTCTTTGAGATAAAAGATTTCGAGAAAAACTAAAATGGCAAGTCCTATCATACCGAAGATGATCTCAGGCAGCCACTCTTTCTTTCCAAGGAGCAGAATTATACAGAACAGAGCAACTCCCAGCGATGCATAGCCGAAAATTCCGAATATGATTGGGAGTGCAATCAGCCAGGTATATTTTTTCAGGACCGGGAATCCGTAGATAACAAAAACAACGAGGAAAAACAGATACACTCCAAGGAATTCAATGATCGGAGACGGTGTTGTTACAAGGAAAAATCCCTCTATGCTTGATCCGCCTGTTGTGAGCATCAGATATAAAAACGGTGCATAGTATAGAAGCGAAAGCACCGGTACAAGGAGAAACGGCAGAAGTTTACGTATCTGATGACGGTCGAATCTCCACCAGACCATAAACGCGACGATGACATATACGCCTGCATAGATTATCACATCCCACGAGTTCATGGCAGGCATTGTTCCAAGAGACAATGAGAGAAGACAAATCAGAAGATACTTGACCCAGCCTTTCAGATACTGCCATCTTGTCATCATCACCGCCAGAAGACAGATAAACACCAGCTGATTAAAACAGGCAAGAAAATGTGCATGGGGATCTCCCCATAAAAAGGAGAAGAGCGGGTATTCATTGATGGTTGCCCCATCACCGATTACCCGGGTTGATGCCCACCATGCATCAATGGGTCCTTTGCCCGTGAATGCATGCCAAATCAGCGCTGCGTTTGGGATGACCAAAACCAGCATCGGGATCCATTGGTGGCGTTTGAGAAGCAGAACGCCGATTGCATAGGCAGAAACTGCGGACAAAGCAAACACGGTCGGGAGCATCAGATTGAACACGACGGAACTTGTTCCCATAGCGAGGATCCCGAAAACGCCCATCAGCCAGTATCCGAGATAATAATAGATATTGAGGGTTTCCCCTGCAAACCAGGGATCAAACGGCGTGACCGTCGGGTTAAGCATTATGCTCCCAAGAAATGCCGCGTCCATGAATTTTTCGCCGGAAAGGATGATTCCCGGTGAGAAACACCGAACGATCAGAAGTAATGCGAACGCAGCAAGGAAAATCATGTCCCAGCGGACCATACTTTTCAAATCGGTCAGTTCATACTGTTTTTTGTAGAGTGCTGCTCCCCCAAGTACGGCGAAAAAAATCAAAACAAGCTGGACCGGCAGCCCTGCGAGACCAAGATACCATGATACGATCGTGAGAAGAAGGATGCTGACCGGGTATGCAAGTCCGTAAGAGATTTGGCCGAGTGCCGGTTTGAGATATGGATAGATGGTAATCTGGCAGAATTTAATGATGATGAGCCAGAGAATGACTGTGAGTATCTGGGATTCGATTGGGATCATGGAGTATCAGATTCCATGCGGAATATTCTATTAATTAGTTCAGCCGTCTCCGATAAATAATGCTAGCATCGAAAGAACCCGTCTGTATCCGATATTAATCAGAGGTATTTAACCCTGAATATGATATTTTATGCTTCGGTCCATGCAAAATCAAACTGCATAGATCACCGTTTCGCAGGGCCACCACGGATATGGCGAGTACTGCCGCACGCAGATAGAGAGTATACTCTTCATCATACTTTTTAATGAGTTTTGGGATTTCCCAGAGATCGTCCGGTTTATGATACACGCAGATGGCGAGTTTTGGATTCTCCGAAGTGATATGATTTTTTGCCCCTTCCAGCGCATCCCGCTCAAAACCTTCGATATCCATTTTTATGAATGAAACGGGTTCTAAGATATCCTCATCCAAAGAAACCATCGGAATGGCGGTAGACCCTGTTTCGCTTATATGCCAATCCTCGCTCTCTGCCGCATTGAAGCAGGCAGTTCCATTTTCTTTACCGATGCAGCAGTTTCTGAAAACGATCTTGTCGAGAACATCTTTTTGCCATTCGGAAAAATAATCGACAGCGATGGCATAATTTTTCGGGTCCGGCTCATAGAAATATGTTCTGGAAAAATCATTGACGCTGTTGATGAACATCTCCGTAACATCTCAACGGTATCCTCCGCAGTTGACAAACACCTCATGGTCGTTCAGTGATACGATTTTTTTATCGAAATATTGTTTGAAGGCGAAGTCTCCCTCCCTATGATAGGTGATTATATCTTCGGTTAACCGGTACTGGAGCATAGAGATCAGCGTCCGTCGTGATTTGTCATCTGCGAGCTGATCGTAGAGTTCCCGGTACTCCTTCTCGTGAGTAAAGAGCCCCTCGCGTGCTTCCTGCCAGAACCTCTTCAGGTGTGTGTCAACAAATCTTCGGTCCATGCGGTACTTCGTCACAAACGGGGCACAGAGGAAGGTCATCATTTTTTGCGCATAGGGGTTTTTAGGAAACTGGATTTCACGTATCTGCTCTTCAAGAAGTGAGGATTTTTTTGTTCTTTTAACGGCCGGATGTATACAGCTGTAAAACTCGTCTATCGTCATATCTTTAGAAAACATATATCACACACCTTTCCAGTATCGTTTCGCTTGGAGCAAACATAAACATCTCCATCACATCTCGGAGAATAATCTCAGAGATTATTGTTTTCCTCTCTGATTTTTTTCGTATCTTCTTTGGAAAGTCTCTTTAATAGAGATACCGACCCGTCACCAAAGTAATACAGCGAGATGAGGCCTCCGGCGAGTGTTACGAGATTTTTGATAAGATGATCTATTACTGCTATAAGAAACGCGGTAAATGGGGCAACCCCGCCAATCTCGAACATTATGGCAAGTGCCGCTTCGTATGTTCCGATCCCGCCCGGCGTAATTGGTACTGCTTTTATAAGATTTCCAATAATGATTGCCAGAAGAACCAGCATGAACGGAATATCCACGGATAACATCATACAGACCAGATAACAGGTCAGAACATCCATCATCCAGATAATGACGGATGTTCCCGAAAGAAAGCCGAGAGATAAAATCGTAGAGGAGACCTGTCTGAACTGTGCAAAAACCTCCTGGATTTTATTGAGAATCTTGTTCTCCGCATGCATCCATTTGGCAAGCAGGAGAATAATGATTCCTACAATTCCAGCAATCAGGACAAAGATGATCAGCCAGACAAACCATCCATAGTCTTCAGGGACCAGACTGATTAAAAACGGCAGAGAACAGAGTCCGAGAACCGCCAATACGAGAACATCGTACACCCGTTCAACGATTAATGAAGTGAATCCGTTCGTATAGGGCATCCCTTTCTCGTGTTTGAGAATGAACATCCGAACAAAATCCCCCAGACGGGCAGGAATGATCAGGTTTGCCGTCTGGGATACGTAGATACAGGCAGTGGAAAAGATGATGCCGATTTTTGTTCCAAGCTTTTTGACGATGTATTTGTATCGAAATCCGCGGAGAAACCATGCAAGGACACATATGCCTATTGCTGCGATCAGCCAGCCCGGGACTAAGGACGCAAGGATGGCGTCGAAATTTCCCTGGAGTTCGTTCCACACACGCATCAGCATGTAGCCCAGTAATGCAGCGGCGATCACCGTTGGTATTACTACGACACTAACTTTTTTCCACATGCAGTCTCCACCACATCTTGAGGATGTCTTTGCCCATATTGCTCACATCTTTGAATCTGACCGTTGTTCCCGGCCCCTGCCGCCATACGACCGGAAATTCATCCACGCGCAGCCCCTCTTTTTGCGCAAGAACGAGGGATTCCGTGTCCCAGAACCAGTGGGGGGCCTGGATTTTCGGCACGAGTTCGCGGAGAACCGAGGATCTATATGCCTTGAATCCGCACTGATGGTCATTGAGTTTGCTGCCGAGGAACAATCTGACTAGAAAATTATACCCTCTGCTGGCGATCTCACGGTCGCCGCTTCGAACGATATTGCTGTCTTTCATCAGGCGCGACCCGGTTGCAACGTCCGCTCCATCTTCGATGTGATCGAGAAGTTCTTTGAGATGGCTGATGTCGGTTGCCAGATCAACATCATAGTAGCAGAATATCTCGCCATGGGATTCTGCAAGAGCACGGTTCAGCGCTCTCCCTCTGCCCTGACGTTCATCGGAGTGAAGCAGCCGGACCCGCGGATCTTTTTTCTCACCCTCCTCTACACACTCGCGGCTTCCGTCAGTACTGCCGTCTTCTGCGATGATCAGTTCGAAGCTTTTCCCATATGCTTCGAGCGCTTCGATGGATTGAGGAATAGCTGTCTTCAAAGCTTCCACATCATTAAAAACAGGAAGCACTGCGGTGACGGAAACGGGTGTCAACGATTTTTCTCCTCTATCAATTTTGCAGCATTGAGACCCGCCAGAATCGACCCCTCCATACTTCTCTCAGGATAATTTTCCGGTGAAAACATTCCGGCGATATACAGATTGTTGCCGGCATCGACAGGGGGGATGGTATATTTGTATCCCGTCACATACACGGGGCCGGCGAATTTATCGATATACAGGTCTGTATGACTGATTTCACTGATATCTATAGCAAAACGTCTGCAGAAGTCATCAATCATCCGGTCTTTCAGTCCGCTGTCAGGTTCATCCTTGAAGTAGGAAGGAGAACGGGGATAGACGAAACAGAAGATGTATCCACACGGATGGCCGACGTGCGTGCGATCTACGAAGACCCGACAAAAACGATTTCCCTGATGAAAAAATACGGAGCAACGTATCTGTTCGTCGGCGAAGTAGAGCAGGAAATGTATACGATTAATCTCCCGCTGGAAGATCTCGTAAACGTATTCTCATTTGACGGCGTAGACGTATATCAAATCAGGTAAACCACCTCTCTTCTGGTTTACGAATCCTCAGCGCGGGACGCGGGATGAAAAATCATACGTTCCTAGTCCCTGAAAACAAAACATCCCGCCATGAAAATCATTTGCCGGCAAAATAAAGGTTAAAATGGCTCACCCGGCTCAAACTGAAATTTTTTGGTTCAAGAACCTTGCCGCAGCCTTCCATCCGTCAAAAGGTGAAGAGAGAATTTCGCTGTCAGCGATGAACGTTATCCAATGACGTTCATCCATATCTTTATCTCAAAATCAGACCCATAAATATAGTTACGCCAGCAACGGTTACCCCGTATGGGGGGAACTAATCAGGATTTATTCTGAGACTGTTTTGTACCTACCAGTATGACCGCTGATGAGCGATGACAGAGGGTAAAACCTCTCGAGTGAAGTGAGTAATTATGGCAAAGATTTACCAGAAGTTTGAAGTCCCCGAAGAACTTCAGAACAAAGCACTTGAAGCGCTTGAGCTTGCACGTGACACCGGAAAGATTAAGAAAGGCGCAAACGAGGCAACCAAGGCCGTCGAGCGTGGAATTGCAGCTCTCGTCTTAATCGGCGCAGATGTTGCACCAGAAGAAATCGTTATGCACATCCCCGGACTTGCAGACGAGAAGGAAATTCCGTTTGTTTTCATCAACAAGCAGGCAGACATCGGAGCCGCATGCGGTCTTGACGTCGGATGTACTGCAGTAGCAATCGTTAAAGTCGGCAAAGGCAAAGAGCTCGTAGGAGATCTTGCCGGTCAGATCAAGGCACTGAGAGGATAATTCCATGCCTGATGATGCAACGCCAGCAGAAGTTATTGAGGTCATCGGCCTTACCGGAATGCACGGAGAGGCATCCCAGATTAAATGCCGTGTCCTTGATGGCTCAAACAAGGGGCGTATCATTACCCGTAACACTTTCGGACCTATCCGTGAGGGTGACATTCTGATGCTCCTTGAAACGGAACGCGAAGCAAAGAAACTTTCCCGGAGGTAAAAAGCATGGTTGATACATATACCTGCAGCTACTGCGGAAAGCAGCTTGAGCCCGGAACCGGGAAGCTCTTTGTGAGAAAAGATGGCGCAGTCTTTTATTTCTGCTCATCAAAATGCCAGAGCAATTATAATCTCGGCAGAATCCCCAGACGTGTAGCCTGGACCGCAGCAGGTCGCAAGGCACGCGGCAAGGAGTGATGTAATTTATGGAACGGACCTTTGTGATGATCAAACCCGACGGTGTTCAGCGCGGTCTCGTCGGTGAGATTCTCTCCCGCTTTGAAAATAAGGGATTCAAGATCGTTGCCGCTAAATTCGGTGTTCTTGCAGAATCCATTGTCGACAAGCACTACGAGGAACACCTCGCAAAACCCTTCTACCCAGGTATGAAAGCATACATTACGAGTGGACCGGTATTCCGCTTTGTCCTCGAAGGTGACAATGTTGTTGCAACAGTTCGGAAAATGAACGGTGCAACCAACCCGACAGAAGCTAACCCCGGAACTATCCGTGGAGATTATGCTCTGTCCATCGGCAAAAATGTCATCCATGCAGCAGACTCTCCCGAGAGTGCTGCCCGTGAGATCTGCATTCACTTTACTCCGGCCGAACTCGTATCTTATACTAAGATCGACGAGTCCGAGCTTTACGAGTAACGCCGCATACCTGAGAAATATTCTCAGCCAATCTTTTTTTATCTGCATGTTTTCAATGATCCGATTCTGAGAGAGTTATCTCAGGTCCAGAGACGAACAATATTTTTGAAAAAAAGAGAGTTACCTTTTCAGGTAATCATATGCTGAAAGGAGAGCCTTTACCCCTTCACCGACTGATGATGCGATCTGCTTGGCTTTGATGGAGGTTGCATCTCCGGCCGCATAGAACCCGGGAACATTCGTATTGCAGTCGATATCAACGATGATCTCTCTATTCTGATTCATTGCTGCAAGACCCTCGAAAATCGAGGTGTTTGGATCGAGACCGATCCCAAGGAAGACACCGTCGACAGGAAGCTTCTCTTCACCCTTTCCAAGGAGGCTGGTGATTCCGCCCAGTTTTTTCAGAGTCACATACTCCAGAAACTGACCGCCGCCAAACTCTTCGATGGTATATCCTTTGTGCAGAACAATGTTCTTTTTCGTTTTGAGCCGGTCGATCAGCACCTTGTCGGCTTTCAGTTTACTGCGGACGATCAGATGGATGGATGCGGCGATGTCACTCAGTTCGATAGCCATATCAACTGCCGTGTTGCCTCCGCCGAGGATCCCCACAACTTTATTTTTGTACAACGGTCCGTCACAGGTCGTACAGATCGCAACACCTTTCCCAAGATAGTCAGTCTCGCCTTTCGCTCCGGAGAGACGCGGAGACCTCCCGGTGGCCGCTATGACGGCCTTTGCAGTATAATGGGCTCCATTAAGCGTGTCGATGGAAAAGACATCCCCGGTTTTGGAAATGCCGGTCACGACATCCTCAACGAAAATCCCCCCGGAATTTACCGTATGATCATAGATTTTTTTCATCAGATCTGCGCCGGATATATCAGGGATGCCGGGGTAGTTTTCAACAACATAACTCTGATTCACCATCCCGCCGATTGCACCGGTGATCACGATCATATCCAGACCTTTTCGGGCGCCGTACATGGCAGCCGAAAGACCGCCGGCTCCGGCACCGATCACTACGAGATCATGATCCGCAGAAACATCCGGTGTCTTTTTTACCGCCACAGGAGCATCAAGATACTCCATGACTTTTTTCAAATCATCGCCAATAACGATTTTTTCACCATCGATGACCGTGACAGGAACACCCCTCTGACCGGAGATCTTAATCATTTCTGCGGCGGCTTTTTCATCTTCGCCTACATCGATATTGGTGTACGTTATATTCTGATTATCAAGGAATGTTTTCAATGCTTTACAGTGAGGACAACCCGAAAGAGAGTACACAACCACTTCATGTAACATACCAATGAGTCTGCACTCAAAGGATTAATACTATTGGTTCCTGATAAAAAATGTGTGAAAAAGAGCGTTAATTATATTTTTTGATTTTCCTGGTGTCAGAAGAGACGAGGGCTTCATCCATCTCGAGCGGGGTCAAGGTGTCGATTTTTTTCACGCCGATAGCATGAACTACGTAGTCTCCCGCAAAGGCATATCGTTTAACGACCATCCCAACGACCTCAATATTGTCTCCAACACGGATGTTGATATCCAGCGGAGATGAACGCTGGGCAACGACCGTTCCTGAGCCGTCAAAGATTTTAAAGCCGGGACGGTTGATGAATCTGCCCTTCAGCCCCTGAACAACACCTTCTATTCGTACAGGCTTGCCTTCCATCGGACGACCGATCTGTTTTATCCTGCAGGGTTTTGATTCAGCTTCATATTCCGGGAGAAGAGTGATGTATTGCCTTCCCACACTGTAGCTGTTTATCAGCGGGATCACAAACAAACAAAGAGAAAGCGGGACTCCCCAATAAAGAAACATGACATCCTGAGTCGCAATATATGACCAGACGAAGAGTGCAAGGAAAAATATTACAACAATATAATGCATGGGGGCCAAACTGATTTTTACGCCTTTTATTTTCATGAGAGACACAGGTCTTTACTGATAGTGATATTTCTTAGGTTAAATATATGCATGTCTTGCAATGCGGGGAAAAAATAGAGAGATGGTTAGATAAGAGACGTAGTGATTACGCCGGACTTATCTTATTTTGTTTCACAAAGTGCACAGATTTCTGACTTGTAGCAGTAGTAGTAGACGATTGCCATGAAGATGACGGCACCGACAATGTTACCAAGGGTTGCCCAGATAATGTTGTTCGTCCACATACCGACCCAGTTCAGGTTGTCTACAGTGTTTCCGGTAAATCCGTTTGTGATGATTGCGGCCGGGATGAAGTATATGTTTGCAACACAGTGTTCATATCCAGAGGCAACGAAAGCCATGATCGGGAACCAGACTGCAAACATCTTGCCGATTACATCATCTGCT
>NIZU01000028.1 GCA_003315675.1 Methanocorpusculum sp. MCE | reverse complement strand
TGGAGTTCGAGGTCGCGGACCCGTTCCATGAGGTCGGCATAGTCGCGTTCGAGTTCTTCGAGGCGTTTTTCCATGTTTTCCTGGGATGTCATGTATAGGAGATTGGCTACATCCATACCCCCTCACCCCCCCCAAAAAAAGAAGAATACCCATTATTCCTTGACGTTTTTTTTTTAAATTTACACTCTGTTTTGAATCGTTTTCACCTGATAGATATTATAACAAAATGCAGCCAGCATATTTTTCACTCGTACTCTTTGCAGCGTTGTTACCTTTACCAACCCTGCATGAAAAACATTTTTGATCACTACATAGGGTCTCTCGCCCTTTGATCTCTTCCTACTTATTCGCAGATTTCTCAGTTTATCTCGTATGCCAATGGGATGCCCTCTCGCTCCCCTTTTCATTGTGGCACTATATCCCTTGCATTTTGCTCCCTGATATCCCCGATCCCGATAGACCACTTCTCCTTTTTCTGAGAGGTCCACCTGACTATCATGAACATTTGCCGTGGTGGTTTCAATGCGTCGAATAAGATCGTGCGTCGTATCCATGATGGTATGAAGTTTATAGCCATAGTGCATTTTGCCGTTCTTGGACATGATTTTTCCATCTTTATCCCGTCGTGTTTTTGCCTGATCTCCTCGCGGCGTGTCTTTCTTACAATGACCGGGTTCAGCATACACAAACGTTGCATCCTGAATCATACCTTGTTCAATTTTCAGACCTTTCAGGTCAAGTTGTCTCTGAAACTCCTGCCAGACCACTGTATCAACGCCTGATTCGGACATGCGCTCCCGAAATAACCAGATCGTTGAATTGTCGGGTATTTTGTCAGGACAGCCAAGAGTTCGCAAGATCGAATCTTGCTCACCGTTTCGGGCTAACGCCCTCACTTACCATGCCAAAAAGAAAGACGATCATAAATTTCACGTTCAACGGCGAGATCAGACAGATTATACCAGACTTCCAGAAGCTGAATCTTGAACATAAGTATGACATCGACATTGGGATGACCGCCCTTGCCGGATTTATTTGCATACATGGATTCAAGAAGAGGGCGAAACACATCCCAATCAAGTGTTTTACCAACGTCGGAGAGACGGTCGCCAAGTTTTTCATAACGTTCGTGATATGCCTGGTTGAGACCAAAGCTGCTGAAAGTCCCCATACATACTACTCAACGTACGAAAAGAAAGTACTTTCTGTCAAAAAAAAGGTTGTTAGAAATTCTCACATTATATACTCTGAAAACCAATTTGTACAGAAGAGAAAAACAGCCATGACGAAAAAACCAGAGGATATAATGACGGAGTATCTCCTAAACGGAGCGAAAATGCTCTCGGAACTCTGTCCCAAATGCGAGGCACCTCTTTTTGATGTGAAGGGTAAGAAGATGTGCGTGGTCTGTGCCAATACTCCAAATGAAGATACAGCGCAAAAGGACACCGCAGAAAAGGTCCAGATGATCGTTCCAAAGTATGCCGCAGCCGATCAGACCCCTTCGCCCGCGCCGGACAACATTCTCGAAAGCCTTGATGCCCTGATTCTCCAGCTCTGCACCCGTGCCGCCGCAGAGACCGAACCGGAACGCTGCCGGACCCTCGTCGAGTGCATTCGGACCGCCGCAGAAGCAAAAACCATACTCTCGAGATAATGAAGGTTGTTGGCGTTGTCGGGTATCCCGCGAGCGGGAAGGGCGAATTTTCAGAAATCGCCGGTGAACTGGGTATCCCGGTTGTGGTCATGGGAGATATGATTCGGAGAAAGGTCATCGCAAACGGACTGGAACTCACGGATGAGAACATCGGGACGGCCGCCCGAAACCTCCGGGCCAAACTCGGCATGGACGCCGTCGCAATACTGACGGCAGAGGAGATCGCAAAACTCAACCCGACAATCGTCGTCATCGACGGAATCAGAGGAGACGCCGAGGTGGCCTACTTCAAATCCGTCATCAGCGACTTTTCGCTTCTGGCAGTCACGGCAGGTTTCGAGACCCGCCTTCTCAGGATGAAAAACCGCGGAAGAAGCGATGATACAACCACGCCCGAGACACTTCGCTCCCGCGATGAACGCGAGGAGTCTTTCGGACTCGCCAGAGCCGTCGATCTTGCAGACGTACGCATTGAAAACGAGTCGAGCCGCGAGGAGTTTGCTGCACGGATCCGGCGTTATCTGGAGAGTCTTGCATGAAAATCTTCTTTGCTTCCTCTTCAAAAGTCTGGGAAGATCCGGCATGGGTCTCGGAAATCCCCGAGGTAGGCTTCGACGGCTGGGAAATCTCGGCAGACGGAAACTACCGGCTGGATAAATCGGAAACCTTCTCCGCAGTCAAACGGGTAATCGATGAAAACGGACTTGATGTTTCCGTCCATGCCCAGTTCAGCGATCTGAATCCCGCATCCATCAACATGCCGATCTGGGAAGAGACCGTCCGACAGTTCACCGTCTGCATCGAACAGGCCGCTCAGCTCACAGACACGGTGGTTCTCCATCCAGGGTATCTCTCCCCAGTGAGCAGATTCGACGGAGCTTCCGCGTGGAATAATCACAAACAGGCGTGCATCCGTCTCGGAGAAACCGCACAGCGGGTCGGCGTTACCGCGTGTCTGGAAAATATGCCGAACCTCGACGACTTTTTCTGCCGTGACCCCTACGAACAGGAGGGATTTGTCGACGGTGTGCCCGGGATGGGACTCGTGCTGGATATCGGGCACGCGAACACAACAGGAAATCTGGATGAATTCTGTAAAATCATCCTGCCAAAGGCACACCATCTTCATATCCACGATAATCATGGAAAATACGACGAACACCTCTCTCTTGGGAGCGGCACCATCAACTGGGATAAGATTATGCCGAGAATAATCAAAGAATACAAAGGAAAAATCATCGTCGTCGAGGGACGAAACCCGAAAGAGGGAAAGAAAAGCCTCGAGTTTTTACGGAAGTGGATCTAAATGGCCGGCGAAACACTCTTCGTACATTTTCTCGGGACCGCGGGAGCTCTCCCAACACCGCTTCGAAATCCTTCCTGCATCATGATCAGGCGCGGATCCGACACCCTGCTTTTTGACTGCGGGGAGGGAGCCCAGCAGCAGATGATGCGGCTGAAAACCGGATTTACGGTAAATGCCGTTTTTATAACCCACTGGCATGCCGATCATTATCTGGGCATATTCGGGCTCATCGAGACGATGGCCTTCAACGGGAGGGGCGAGCCGCTGACGCTTTACGGTCCGCGGGGTATCGACTGGTTCGTTAATATCATCCATCAATTGACCCCAAAAATTCCGTTCCCGCTCTCGGCTGTAGAGGTATCCGACGGAGACGTGATTATGTTCGACGGATACTCGGTGGTCGCATTCCGGACCTTCCATGGAATGGAAAGCATAGGTTATGTGCTGGAGGAGGATATGCGTCCCGGCAGATTCGACCGGGAAGGCGCGATTGACTTGGGCGTAAAACCCGGACCGATGTTCGGTAAACTCCAGAGAGGGAGCCCGGTCACCATTCTCCGCGGTGAAGAAGAGGTGACCATTACTCCGGAGATGGTGATGGGGGAGAGAAGACGCGGGCGAAAAGTTGTGTATACGGGAGATACACGGCCGATAAAAAACCAGCCCGAACTTTTAGCCAATGCGGATCTTCTGATCCATGAAGCGACCTTCGATGAAGAGGATGGAAGCGAACGGGCAAAAGAGGCCTGGCACTCGACCGCATGTGAAGCCGGACAGGTAGCCGCTCTGGTGAAACCGAAAATTCTGGCACTTGTTCATTTCAGTTCACGGTATATTACTGCGGCAAACCATATCAAAGATGCAAAAGAGTATTTCAGCGGGGAAATTATCGCACCAAACGACCTGACGACGGTGGAGATTCCTTACAGTGATGATTGAACCGTAAAAGCTCTCTCACTGAAAAGATGCCGTATCCCCAATCTACTTAAGATGGTGCGGTTAAACAATACAGTAAGCGACCGTACATGCCAGAACCTGATAGCAAAGAACCCCTGAATATCTACTCAAAAAAAGGCACTGTGATCACAGTACGCAGTCCGATCCGAAACCGGATCCTCTACCTTCTGGCAGAGGAGGCCCCGGTCTCTTTTACCAGAATTATGGAGTATACGGGTCTTTCCAAATCCACCGTGTCCGGATACGTCAATACCCTCGAGATGAAAGGTCTGATCTCGGTGAGACCCGACCCGCGGGATGCCAGAAAAAAAACATATCAAATAACCGCATCGCATATCGGCAATATCACGCCAAGCGTACAGACCGGGACATCGGACTTTCGTGAACTCATCAGACAGGCATATGCAAAATACGATAAAATCGATTATAAAGAAATCATCCCCCATATCATTAAAGTAGCTCTCAGCGAGGCCGGGATCAACATTGATCCTGTCATCATGCGCGGAGGAGAAATCCTGGGGCAGGCGGTCGCCGTGTATCTGGTGGCCGACACTCTGGACAAAACACTGGCAAACATCGCCGAGTTCTGGAAACATTACGGGTTTGGCGAGGTGAGGATACGATCCACCGATCCGGTGCAGATTGAAGTATATCACTGTTATGAATGTATGATCATGCCGAAGGGCTCCGGGAAAAACTGTGCGATCTCCTGCGGGATGTTCAAAGCGATATTCTCCGCGTATTATAATGAAAAAGTCAATGTGGAAGAGACCCAGTGCATGACCGAGGGGCATGACTGCTGCTGTATGGAAATCATCAGACAGGAATATCCGTAAACCCCTCAACTGTAAGATACTATTTTGTGACGGGATTTTTTTCTGTTTGACTGAATCTGTATGGGAAAATAGATTGGTAACGGGGCTTTATGACCCCGTCAATGATCATTCTCCTGTTTTACCGACGGCGCGAGCCGATGAAAGCAGCGATTCCCGCCCCAGAGAGACCAAGAATGATTCCCGCGATCGGAACCGGACTTGCCGGAACCGAATCATCGGTGAGTCCTACCAGATATCCGTCGGGAGATCCGGTAAGATAACTCCAGCCGGCTAAGATTACACTGCCGGCAGATACCTGGGCTGCTGAGTTGAACTGGCCGGCCACACTGGGATAAACAACCTGAAGCAGCGCTCCAGCCGGTGTAATGGTCATCCAAAGAGGAGCGTTCCAGCCGGTACCGGCGATCAGGTAATTGTCACCGAGTTTTGCAACGCCGTACGGGACAGATCCGCGCAGTTCCTTCTCCCATACAACTGTTCCGTTAGATGAGATCATCGATCCCCAGATGATGCCAAAAGCGGTGGAGAGATTATACGGAGACGTGGTGCCGGCAACGAAGTATCCCCCATCGTCTCCTTCGCAGAGTGCATACGCAGTACTTCCAGGCCCGTAATACTCGGGCGGAGTACTTGTGGTTTTAATAACCGTGTTCCAGACGACCGTACCGCCGTCTTTTATCTTCATGATCCAGGCTTCATCGCTGACGACAGATACATTGGATGTTGCCCCGCCAACCAGAACAAAGGTCCCGTCATCATTCTTCATCATTGAAACGGGTATCCTGCCTTGAGGAAGAGATAGCTGATCGTTTGCGGGAGTACCGTCACTCAACAGAAAACTCAGGGTAAATCCGGTGTCGGTCTCCCAGAACCAGCCGGCAAATATGATCGTACTGCCGGAGATCACAACCGGCTGAACCCCTGCGCCAACACCGGTCAGTGGAATTTCATAGATGATCTTTCCGGTCTGATCCGCACGGCAGAGATAGGTGTCGAGATTAAGGGCCGTCACATACAGACATCCGCCGTCCGATAAGGTCGTGATCGAACGGAACTCGGAACCGGTGACATTGGTCGCCCATATTTCATTTCCTTTTGCATCGGATTTTACCAGGGATAGAGTTCCATCGTGGATAATACCGAGATAATATCCTCCGTCGTTTGCTGCTGCAACGGACAGGATATCCGTGTAGTTATCTCCGATATGATACGTCTGATTCAGATTTTCGGTGACCGCCGCCTGACCTGCGCCGCAGAAAAGCACTGCTGCAAGAAGGAGGATGAGAACCGCGTTTATTCGTCGGGACATAAGAGTATATTTCACATTCCTTGTTAGTATCTTTTGTCGTTGTCTCTGCAGCACACCCCCTTCATTAATGATAATAGAGAACAAACCATATCCTCGCGTGAAAGCAGAATTCTACGGAACCCAGGTAATCGCCCCATCCGAAGCTCTCTCCCTGCATGAGCAGAGCGGCTACGGACGGCCGGACAAATCAGGAGTCCTCCGTCTCGACCCCAAAGAAGCCCTCTATCTGATGGCGCGGGGTAAAATCGAGATCCCCGGACTCTCATTTGATCAACTCCTGGCGGAATGCGCTAAAAAACCCGGCTTTTTACGAAACTTCGTTGTGTACCGGGACATCAGGGAACGCGGGTATGTCGTGACCACCGGTCCGCAGGACTTTCGCGTCTTCCCACGCGGCCTTCGACCCGGAAAAGGTCAGTCCCGGTATCTGATGCGCGTCCTCTCTGAAAGAGACATGGTCGATCTCGCTGCAGTCATCAAAGATGCCGCAGCCTCGGCAAACATGCGCAAACAGTTTGTTCTGGCCGTGTTGGACGACGAACATGAACTCACGTATTACGAGATACGGATTGGGACGCCAAAACCTATTCAGCAATCCGAACTCCCAAAGGGGATTCGTGCAAAGATTGCCGGTATCCCCTCATATGTGATCGAAGAGGGAGACGGGATCACGGAAAAACTGAAAACTCTCTGGCTTGGAACGATGCTGGACGGGGTCAGACTGTTCCTCTCGCCTCTTGAAACCGCGTGGCTTTTGGAAAGCGGACATCTTGAAACGGAACCTTTCATGACCGCCGAAGAATATATCAATCTCGCCGCATCAGCCGACGGCGAGTTCATGGACAAACTCGCCCTGTACAGGTACCTAAAAGATCTCGGATTTTTCCCAAGATCCGGATACAAGTACGGTCACCACTTCCGCGTGTACACACAAAGCGGCAAACACTCCGAGATGCTGGCACATGCGGTGCCTTTTGGAACGCTCATGTCGATGAGTACGATCTCAAGGTCGGTACGTCTCGCTCACAGCGTACGGAAAAAAATGCTGTTTGCTTCCATCTCCGGAACTGAGATCACCGAAGTCGAATTCGCCAGAATGAAAATGTGATGTGAAACATATGGCAGAACAAATAAATCCCTGGTCAAGCACACCGAAAGTCGATATCAACAGGCTCTGTGAAGAGTTCGGGATCGAATCGTTTGCTGCCCAGAAACAACTTCTGGAAGATCAGCCAGTCTTCATCAGAAGAGATATCGTTGCCGGACACCGCGGATATGAAGCCATATCCGAAGCAATACGAATGAAAAAACCCTTCCATGTCCTGACCGGATTCATGCCCTCGGGACATCCGCACTTTGGACACCTGATGGTGATGAAAGAGGTCGTCTGGCATATCAATCAGGGCGGACGCGGATTCATTTCGATGGCGGACAGAGAAGCCCACGCGGTTCGAGGCCTCTCCTGGGACGTCTGCGACACATACGCCCGCGAATATATGGAATGCCTCTATGCTCTCGGGTTTAAAGGAGAGATCTACTCTCAGCGGAAAAATAATCTCCTCAAAGATCTTGCCTTCGAAGCGGCGACGAAGATAAACTTCTCCGAACTTTCGGCAATATACGGTTTTGGTCCGGAGACAGAGTTAGCCCACGCGATGAGTGTCGCCATGCAGGTGGGAGATATTCTCTATCCCCAGCTTGTGGGAGGAGCAGCCCCAACGGTCGTTCCAGTCGGAATCGATCAGGATCCGCATATCAGACTGACCCGCGATGTCACCAAAGCCCTGCGGATGTTCCTTGTGGAAGACAGGGAATCCCATATCAGCATCCGGGTGAAAAAAGCAACCCCCGAAGCGATCGATGCGGTCGCAAAACGCTTCAAGGGTGCGAAAAAATACGAAGGACACATCGATCTTCCGGCAGGATATACCGTGCCCGCAGTCGATGAGATCGTCAGATCCGTCGAGCAGGAGTTCGGCGGATTTGGGTTCATGCTGCCGTCCTCGACCTATCACAGTTTCCTGCAGGGCCTGCAGGGCGGAAAGATGTCCTCATCGGTCCCGGAAAGTCTTGTCTGGATCGATGACACGGAAAAGGACGCGAAGAAGAAGATCATGGGCGCCCTTACCGGCGGCAGACAGACACTTGAAGAACAGAAACAACTCGGCGGCGAACCGGAGAAGTGCTCGATCTATCAGCTCAACAAATTCCACATGCAGGAAGACGATAAAGAACTTGCAAAGATGTGCGAAGCCTGTAAAGCAGGCGAGCTGATGTGCGGGACCTGCAAGAAGGAAACACTGGAACGGGTTCTCACCTTCCTCAAAGAATTCAAAGAAAAACGTGATGAAGTATCTCACATGGCGGAGTGGTAATGTATGGATCTCACAATAAATGAAAAAAGGGTTCTTGCAGCCCTCAATGGATCCTGGCATAAGGCTGCGGAAAAACTTGCAGAAAAGATGGACGCTGCGCTTGAATCAGTGATCCAGTGGGCCCATCTCTGCGCAGACAAGGGTCTTGTAACCCTTGAAAAAACAGTCACCGAACAGGCAAAGCTCACAGAGGAAGGAGAAAAATATGCGAAAGAGGGACTGCCGGAACGCCAGATCCTTGCAGGCATAGACGGCTCAATTCCAATGAGTGAACTGACCAAAAACCCGCTTTCCAAGATCGCGATCGGCTGGCTGAGAAAGAAAAACTGGATCACGATCAAAGACGGCATAGTGTCCGTCAATGAAAACATCACCGTCGGCGAGGATGAACTGGCGCTGAAAAACCCGGTTCCGGGTACACCGGCCTGTAAAGAACTCGTAAAACGCGGACTCGCGGAAATCGTGGAAAATACCGAATGGAAGATCGCGCTGACCCTGGATGGAGAAAAAATCGCCAAAGGCGGTCTTGATCTGCGGGAAGAGGTCGCCACTCTCAGCCGCGAACAGATCCTTTCGGGCGAGTGGAAGAGCCTGACGCTTCGAAAATACAGCATCGGCAAGCTCCCGAAAAAGATCTACGGCGGCCGGGTCCATCCGAACCAGCAGATTTTGGATGAGATCCGCGATCTCCTCTTCGAGATGGGATTCACCGAGTTCCACGGATCGATCGTCCAGAACTCATTCTGGAACTTCGACTCACTTTATCAGCCGCAGGATCATCCCGCACGCGAGATGCAGGACACGTTCCATCTCGCCGAGGAACTTCCCCTTCCAAACGGATGGGAAAAGATCAGAGATATCCACAAATTCGGCGGAGATACCGGTTCGACCGGCTGGGGCGGAGAGTGGAGCCCGGATGTTGGAAAGAAATGTGTTTTGAGAACGCACTCCACTTCGCTTTCGATCCAGTACCTCGCTGAGCACCCGAACCCGCCGCTGAAGGCATTTTCCATCTCCCGTGTCTACCGCAGGGAGACGATCGATCCAACCCATCTTCCCGAGTTCGAACAGCTGGAAGGTATCGTGATGGACAAGGATCTGCACTTCGGCCACCTGCTCGGGTTCTTCAAGGAGTTTTTCGGCAGAATGGGATTCGAAGAGGTCAGGTTCCGCCCGGGATACTTCCCCTATACCGAACCCTCAGTCGAACCTGAGGTCTGGGTCGACGGGATTGGCTGGGTCGAGCTTGGAGGAGCCGGTATCTTCCGAAAAGAAGTCACCGCCCCCTGGGGAATCGACTACCCGGTCCTCGCCTGGGGGCTGGGTGTTTCCCGGGTCTCCATGCTGAGAATGGGTCTCAAAGATCTCCGTCAGCTGTATAAGAGTGATATTGACTGGATACGCTCCAGTCCGGTAAGGAGGAGCTAACAATGCCTATCGTAAAACTCAATAATGCATATCTGACCCGCCTGACCGGTGCGGATATAGATAAAATCCGCGCCAGCCTTCCGATGATGGGATCCGAGGTTGAACGCGAAGATGAAGAGCAGACGGATGTCCAGTTCTTCCCGAACCGTCCGGATCTCTATAGTGCTGAAGGCACGGCGCGTGCGCTGCGCGGATATCTCGGGATAGAGACAGGCCTGCCGACATACGAAGTCACACCATCGGGTATCTCCTTCAGCGTGGATCCAAACCTGGCAAACATCCGGCCGTATCTTGGGTCTGCCGTTATCAGAAATGTCCATATGGATAATGCGATGATCGAATCGCTGATGGGCCTGCAGGAATCTCTCCACTGGGCAGTCGGCCGCGGCCGCAAAAAGGTTGCAATCGGCGTGCACGATCTCGACCGAATCGAAGCACCGTTCTCCTATATCGCAGCAGACCGTAAGACAAAATTCATTCCGCTCGATTACGATCGGGAAATGACGATGGAAGAGATCCTTGCCGAGCATCCGAAAGGAAAAGCCTATGCAAAGATCGTCGAGGAGTTCGAAAGGTTCCCGCTGATCACCGATGCAAAGGGGAGGGTCTGTTCTTTCCCGCCGATCATCAATGGTGAACTGACCAGAGTGACGGAGGATACTCACAACATTCTTCTGGATGTCACGGGAATTGAACCGCGTGCGGTCGGCATTGCGGTAAAAATCCTTTGTGCTGCATCCGTCGAGATGGGAGCCGCGATCGAATCGGTGGAGATCGACGGTGTAGTCTCGCCTGATCTTCGTCCGGAAAAACGGAACGTTTCAGTTTTTGAATGCAGCAAACTCACCGGTATTCCGCTGACTGCTCCGCAGATGACCAAACTTCTTATGAAAATGCGGTTCGGCGCAGAAGTGATTGATGAAGACACCGTTTCCGTCGAAATCCCCTGTTATCGGGCCGATATCATGCATGATCATGATGTGTATGAAGATGCGGCGATCGCTTACGGGTATGATAAGATCGAAACAAGCCTGCCGCCGAGCTTCACCGTCGGAAAACCGCACCCGGTCCAGAAACTCTACAGCCTTGTAAGAAACATTATGGTCGGTCTGTCGTATATTGAGAACACGCCGTTTACGCTGACTAGCGGGGAACTCTCCTACACTATGATGCAGAGACAGGAGAACCCGGCAGCCCTGCATGTTCTTCACCCGATCAGTGAGGATCAGACGATCATCCGAACCGATATCCTGCCGCTGTTGATGGAGTCGCTCTCGATCAACCGTTCACGCGAATTACCGCAGCGGATCTTTGCATGCGGCGATGTTGTGGAAAATATGGTCACCTATCCAAAAATGGCAGCGGCTTCTATCCATACAACAGCAGACTTCTCGGAGATATATGCCGTGATGGATTCATTCTGCCGGATGATGTCGATCGAGTATGAGGTACGGGAATCTCTGGACGAAGCATTTATTCCCGGGAGACGCGGCGATATTTATGTCTCCAGAGAGAAGGTCGGCGTTTTTGGCGAGATCAATCCGGATGTTCTCGTCGGATTCGGACTTGAACATCAGGCAGTTGCTTTCGAGATCGACCTGAGAGGGTTCGTCTCACGCGAGTAGTCGCCGAACTCGATAATCACCCCTCTTTTTTATCCAGTATCCAAGCAGGAATCCATCGGCATGAAGATGCAACTCATAATTTATTTACTTATGTAAGCTAAACTATATCCTATTATGAAACATGTACGAATACTTCTGATTTTCCTGTTGGCCATTGCCGTATTTTCCGGTACTGCCCTTGGATGGACACCGGTAACCATCACCGATGATTCCGGCTTTGTATCAATAATAGAAACTCAGCCTGAGACGATCGTCTCTCTTGCCCCGACAAACACGGAAATTATTTTTGCTCTCGGACTTGGGGACAAGGTCGTGGGCGTCACCGAATACTGTAATTATCCGGAAGAGGCCCTGACAAAACAGACCGTCGGGGGGTATTCCACCATCAATGTCGAAAAAATCGTTACTGCAAACCCCGACATCATCTTTGCCAACCCTCTGAATGGGCAGGAGAATATTGATTCTCTCCGCCAGCTCGGATACAAGGTCATCGTCATCCAATCCGACAGTGTAGAGGGCACCTATGATGCGATCCGGATGATCGGAACCTGCACCGGTACAACCGCCAAAGCGGATTCTATCATATCCGATATGAAGATACGGATTCAGGCAATAACGGATAAACTTGAAGGGGTCACAGAAAAACCAACGGTCATGCATGCGATGAGTGTCGACCCGTACTGGGTTTCCGGTTCGAATACATTCCAGAACGAACTGATCACTCTTGCAGGCGGAACAAATGCCTTCGTTGATGTAAAAGGCTGGGGCGTGGTCACGCTCGAAAAACTGCTTACGACCGATCCGGAGATCATTCTGGTAGACTCAGGTTCAAAGATGGGAACTACCGGCGAAAACACGCTCCAGAAATCATTCCTAACCGAACCACAGCTCAACGGCATTACTGCAGTAAAGGACAAGGCTGTCTATGTCATGGATTCGGATACCTTCGATAGAGGGGGACCGAGGATCGTCATTTCTTTAGAGCAGCTTGCACAAATCCTCCATCCGGAGATATTCGGAGAGTATGCTGAACCCGGATCGACCGCAGCTTCCCTCGGGTTTGGTGCGGTCCTGATCATTGCCGGACTTATCGGCGGCCTCGTTGTCTGCAGGGGGATCTAATCTTCCTGATCTATCCCCAGTTTCTTTTTTTGTCCGTATGCCGTTTTGGTGAGAGAAGAGAGCGTAAAACCCAGCTGAGGCACAAATACATTATAAATTAATATGTATGTAAGTAAAATAAATTTTATTATAACAGAACATTTATGTTGTATTTTTCCCATGCCGTAAGATGATCATGAAACCGAAAATATTTCTATTGAGAATATCTATCAACCCATTTTTTAACGCAAATCATGATTTAAGGAAGATTGGCTACATCCCTACCCCCTCACGCCCCCCCAAAAAAAGAAAAATACCCATTATTCCTTGACGTTTTTTTTTAATTTACACTCTGTTTTGAATCGTTTTCACCTGATAGATATTATAACAAAATGCAGCCAGCATATTTTTCACTCGTACTCTTTGCAGCGTTGTTACCTTCAC
>NIZU01000027.1 GCA_003315675.1 Methanocorpusculum sp. MCE | reverse complement strand
GGCGTTGATACAGTGGTCTGGCAGGAGTTTCAGAGACAACTTGACCTGAAAGGTCTGAAAATTGAACAAGGTATGATTCAGGATGCAACGTTTGTGTATGCTGAACCCGGTCATTGTAAGAAAGACACGCCGCGAGGAGATCAGGCAAAAACACGACGGGATAAAGATGGAAAAATCATGTCCAAGAACGGCAAAATGCACTATGGCTATAAACTTCATACCATCATGGATACGACGCACGATCTTATTCGACGCATTGAAACCACCACGGCAAATGTTCATGATAGTCAGGTGGACCTCTCAGAAAAAGGGGAAGTGGTCTATCGGGATCGGGGATATCAGGGAGCAAAATGCAAGGGATATAGTGCCACAATGAAAAGGGGAGCGAGAGGGCATCCCATTGGCATACGAGATAAACTGAGAAATCTGCGAATAAGTAGGAAGAGATCAAAGGGCGAGAGACCCTATGCAGTGATCAAAAATGTTTTTCATGCAGGGTTGGTGAAGGTAACAACGCTGCAAAGAGTACGAGTGAAAAATATGCTGGCTGCATTTTGTTATAATATCTATCAGGTGAAAACGATTCAAAACAGAGTGTAAATTAAAAAAAACGTCAAGGAATAATGGGTATTTTTCTTTTTTTGGGGGGGTGAGGGGGTAGGGATGTAGCCAATCTTCCTTAAATCATGATTCGCGTTAAAAAATGGGTTGATAGATATTCTCATGTTTTTCATGCAGGGTTGGTGAAGGTAACAACGCTGCAAAGAGTACGAGTGAAAAATATGCTGGCTGCATTTTGTTATAATATCTATCAGGTGAAAACGATTCAAAACAGAGTGTAAATTAAAAAAAAACGTCAATGAATAATGGGTATTCTTCTTTTTTTGGGGGGGGTGAGGGGGTAGGGATGTAGCCAATCTTCCTTAAATCATGATTCGCGTTAAAAAATGGGTTGATAGATATTCTCATGGTTTTTCTTTTCATAACCATAATCGGATAGGAGACGTGCTGGTATAGTGATATTCGACATAGATTGAGTAAATTATGATTTAACTATATTCACTCATAATTTCAATTGACCTATGATATCTCTATAGATTTTCACAGAGATTAAATACCGGGCAGGTGAATATGTATTGAATGGAAATCCGGAAAGTTCAGATGACGGGGGGGTCATCCTATGTATTGTCTCTCCCGAAAGGGTGGATACGCGAGAGAAATATTCAGAAAAACGATCCCCTGGGCGTGGTGTCCCAGGCTGACGGCACTCTGCTTATCACGCCGAATATGCATTACGACAGCACGGCAAGGACAAAGGAGTTCGGACTCAAGGATTATCCGGACCCGACCATGCTTCTGCGCTCCCTTATCGGCGCATACATCTCCGGATTTACCACGATAAAGATCACGTCGGCCGGCAGAATCCCCCCGAAGGTCCGGATGGTAGTGCGGAAATTTACGCAGATGACGATCGGGCAGGAAGTTTCGGAAGAGGCTGACAACAGTATCGTTCTCAAAGACATCCTCAATCCGACAGAGATGCCGTTTGAGAATACCATCCGCCGGATGTATGTGATTGTGAAAGGCATGCATGAAGATGCACTCAACGCTCTCGAGCAGGGAAGGCTCGATCTTGCCGAGGACGTCGTTGCAAGAGACACGGATGTCGACCGCCTGCACTGGCTGATCCACCGCCAGTTTTCCCTGATCGTAGAAAACCCGTCTCTTTCTTTAAAAATGGGTATTACGCCGGGCATCGCCGCGACTTATTATCAGATATCGCGGATCATTGAACGGGTAGGTGACCACACAGTCCTGATCGCCGAAGCGGCAATGACTCTGATCGAAAAAGGCGTCGACAGAATGCTCATTATGAAACTGACTGAGATGAGCGAGTCTTCACTCGATATCTTCAATAAAAGCATACAAGCTATATACTCCGGGAGTATCTCTGGAGCAAATAGGATCATCACCGAGGTGGAGGATATGGGACCAAAGCATCATGGTCTTGCAGACTCGGTTCGCAAAATGCGGGTCCCTGAGGCGGTCGCAGTAACGCAGATCACCCAAAGCCTTCACAGAATAACCGAATACAGTTCCGATATCGCCGAGATCCTGATCAACCGCATGGTCTCGCAGTAACGATGCTCGTCTCCGATCTTCGGACCCGGTTTAGGGACGAGGGTATCACGCCCTCGCTTGTTGCGGATTTTCAGCAGCATGTGATGGCGTTTTACGAAGCGAAGGGCCGGCACGATATGGAGTGGCGGCACACTAGGGACCCGTACAAAATCGTTGTCTCCGAAGTTATGCTCCAGCATACCCAGGTCCCGCGGGTAGCGGTGATCTATCCGAAGTTCATCGAACGGTTTCCCGATTTTGCTGCGCTTGCCGCAGCGGAACAGGCAGATCTTCTCGCCGCATGGCAGGGGATGGGGTACAACCGCAGGGCTTTGAATCTCCAAAAACTTGCCGGCATTATTGTGGATGAATACAACGGAACGGTCCCGGAGGAACCTGCAGTCCTCGCGACCCTCCCGGGTATCGGGCCTGCCACTTCCTGTTCGATCGCGGCGTTCGCGTTCAACCGCCCGGTCGTATTCATCGAAACGAACATCAGGAGAGTGTTCATCCATTACTTTTTTGATGATGACCGGATCGTGGACGATTGCGAACTGCTCCCTCTCGTCGCATCCATGCTTCCTTTGAATGCCCGCGAATGGTACTGGGCCCTGATGGATCTCGGAACTGCACTGAAAGCATCGGTGAAAAATCCGAATCAGCGGAGCCGCCATTACACGAAACAGAAGATCTTCGAGGGCTCCGGCCGGAAGATCCGCGGCAGTGTTTTGAAAAAATGCTTGAACAAAAAAGTGGGAGCCCGGATGTCTTTGCGAAAGAAATGAACGAGGAGCCCGCACGAGTCAGGGGGATCATGGAGAAAATGGCAGGCGAGGGATTCTTTGTTCGGGAGTCGGAAACATATTACCGTTTGTCCGGTCGATCGCTGGATGAAAGCGATGCCCGTCAGGGATGACTCTCTCTTTTTCAACCTGAATTTGATAGTGAGTGGTAATACCACATAATGAGTATCCCGGAACATTTTTTTCATAAGCCTTGATAAAAGCTCTCGTGAGTCACGTACTTTTCAGAATGAATCACCAATATTCCATAGATTTTTCTAATTATGGGGTGCGGGAGGGGACTGCGGGCTGCCCCGTTGGGGGCGGCCTTAGCGGAGCAAGGATTTGCCTTGCGATCCGGTGCGGAGGCGGATTGACGGCAAAGCCGGCGATCTTAGCTGAGCAAACCGAAGGTTTGCGAGCCCGACGCGGTGGAAATATCTTAGGTCCAAGGCTCACGTTAACGTTCTGCCCAGCTAATCTGTTGTTAAATAGTCAGAAAAGAAGGGTTTGGGAGGTGTTGGGTGTACAACACAGCGTACGTAATATCTGAATATTCCATCTCCATCGAAGTACCCGGAAATATATAGGGCCCACTGAAGCACAGCAGATAGGATATTTTCACCGTTTCGGGCTCGCAAACCTGCGGTTTGCTCAACTGAGATTAGCCGCTTTCAGCAGCCAACCCGGAGTCTCCCTCCCGCACCCCGTATTCAAAAAAAAAGAAATGAGACATTGGAGAAGTCTATTTGTCAACAGTCAGATTCAGGTTTCTGGAAAATCGAACGCCTTTTAATTAGCTCTCTAACCTGCCTCAATCCGATTCACTGCTGACAGCATGATAAATCATAATATCTGAGCGCAAAACAACACAAAAAAGTATACAAAAAATGGACGCTGCCGATCCCAAACGGATCGGCTGATACGTCCCGGCGGGGACTTGAACCCCGGTCAAAAGCTCCGCAGGCTTCTAGGATATCCTCTACCCTACCGGGACCTGTGCTTTGCACACTAAGTGCTCTACTACATAGCCTTTCGAACGATATAAAGCCACCGTTTTCGTCGGCTGGAAACCACTCCATTTGAATGGTTTTCCTGCTTCAGTGTGTCCCGGGTACCTGCCGTACCCGCGAATTATCCCGGCAGATGACGGAGAGCGCAGATACCCCGGAGGTTCCGGATATCATCATGATCCGATCATCCACAAAATCCCGTTCTTTTCATATGGAAGAAGGAACATATGAATATCCATGACACAGGAACATATACCGGTCAACCACCCAAGACTCATCTGCACGGCCGTGGGTCTTGCAATGGGAATTGCGGTGCTCGTGTTATCTCTCATGCACAAAATACAGCCGGAATCAGCGATCCTCATGCTCTCCATCGGGGTCACGATGTATGGCGCAGCGCTCCTTCTCTTCAACAAATAAATCATGAAACCGCTCATCCCCGCTCTTACCGGCACAATCATCTTCCTGATTCTCGTATACTACCTCCTGCCACCTCTGTTTCTTCAGACAGACGGCCCGGTCTGGTTTCTGCTCCTCGTCATAAATCCCCTTGCCTGCATTGTTTCAGGTTTTGTCTTCGGCCTTATCTGTGGCATCCAAAAAACAGCCATCCTTCACCCGATCATTGCAGCCATGGCCTTCATACCGACCCTGTATCTTTACTACAATGACTCGGCTCTAGTTTACCTTGCCTTCTACGTCATCACCTCGGTTATGGGTGTTGCAGTCGGCTGGATCATCTATCTGAAAAAATAACTCCCTTCACTCGTTTTTTGGAAACCGGCGTGCGGTAAACTTCTTCCAGCCAATATAAATTAGCACACCGCCGGCAATCACTGCAGCTACCGCCCCTACAGCATACAGCGGATGTACAAACCAGAGATTGATGATCGCTTTTGCGCCAAACGCCATCGTCAGGGTTGCAAGGATGCTGCCCACAAAGACAATCGGGAGGATGATCTTTGGATGGATCGAGAGCAGTCGTCCGATGATCGAGGTGTCGATCGCGCTTGACCCCATGAAAGGAACATACATGAAATTCAGCAGACCGCCGACGGAAAGCCCTTTGATCCATGGTTTTCTCTGCAGGAGATTATTTGTTTTTCCGGTAAAAAACATCAGAATCTGACCAAGGATAGGTATCTTCAGCAGCAGATCGAAGTTAAACGAAATCAATACCGCAAGCGTCATATCTATTATGACGATACCTGCGAGCACCACCCACCAGGGAAAACCAAATCCCATCATCACCGGAACGACACTCTCTTTTCCGGCACCGGGCGCCATGTAGAGAGCGAACAAAGAGACACCGAGAATGAACTGATCGGTCGGCAGATATGCAAACAGCCAGATGATGAAAACAGCAAGAAGCCCGAACATTCCAAGGGTCATCGCCAGTCTCATCTGGAGTGAAGGGGCGTAATACGGGGATATTTCCTCGGTCATACCCCCTCCGAACGATAAAACCTCTTGGTGAATCTGCTCCAGAAGTATGCGATCACCACAATGACTGCTAAAATGAGCACTGCGGCGGCAATGCCAAAGAGCGGGTTAATGTACCATAACTGGATTACCGAGGATGCTCCAACGGCGACTGTCAGGGTGGAAAGTACACTCCCGATAATGACCAGCCCCAGACTGACTGCAGGTTTGTAGCCAAGGAGACGGCCAAGAACCGAACAGGTGATCGAGCCGGATCCCTGCAGCGGGATATACATGAAGAGCAGGAGACCGGCACTCGAAAGCTGTTCAATCCACGGCTTTGAAAGCCTCACCTTATCCGCAGTCCGCATGACCCACCGGATCCATCTGCCGACGAGCGGAACTTTGAGCAGCAAGTCGAAGTTTAACGAGACGAATGTTGCCGTGACGATGTCCATCCCGACAACGCCGAGGAAGATGACCCATATTGGATAGCCCAGACCAATTGCCAGAGGAACGATCGTTTCTTTCCCAAACGGCGGGACAAGATACGCGCCCATAAGGCCGATAAGGGCGAGATACTCCGTGCTTGGCGGCAGGGTGAATACACCTGCCGGCGGCGGATACACGAACCAGAAAACACCGAGCAGAACTAGGTAGACCAGGATCGGGACGACCAGATAGAAGATACGCTTTAGGATACGGTAGAGCAGCGCCGTTGCGGTTTCTCCTTCTGGATTCATGCCTATGTGTTTGTGCGGGAATAATAAAGAGTTGGCGGGTGCCCTGCAGGGATGAAGGCAGTCGCCGGCAAAAACCTGCAGCATTCACCTGAAAGTTTGTGACAGAATGCGGCTGACAGGAGTAAATTTTGTTGATTCAACCTGAATTTGACAGTTAGTGGAAATACCGCATAATGAGTATCCATGAGCATTTTTCACGATCCTTGATAACCGCTCTCGTGAGTCACGTACTTTTCAGAATGAATCACCAATATTCCATAGATTATTCTAATTATGGGGTGCGGGAGGGGACTGCGGGCTGCTCCGTTTGGGGCAGCCTTAGCAGAGCAAGGATTTGCCTTGCGATCCGGCGCGGAGGCGGATTGACGGCAAAGCCGGCGATCTTAGCTGAGCAAATCTCTGATTTGCGAGCCCGACGCGGTGGAAATATCGTATGTTCAGGGTTCACCTATAGAGCCATAGCAGATAGGATATCACCACCGCGTCGGGCTCCACGCCGGAGTCGCCCTCCCGCACCCCTTGATCAGAACGGACTGAGATCTGGGAGAAGAATATACTGTGCGAATCATTTTTTGCCCGGACCGGCAATAAGTAATTATATGGACTACTCAATCTCGACGCACTGCCTTCACTCGGATCCTCTGGCCACTGTGCTTGACACCCTCGCTCCCTACACGGAGTATGTCGAGATCATGGACGACGGCCCCCATCTGCTCACCGACGCTGAACTCCTTCATTCATACTCATATAAATACTGTATCCATGCCCCATCCAGGGGCGTGAATCTTGCCTCGGTCTTAGAACCCATCCGCCGCGCCGCAGTCGAGGTTATCCGGGACACCTTCTCGATTGCAGCCGAGGTCGACGCACCGGTCGTTATCCACCCAGGATACATCGCCTGGGAGTATGAACAGGAGCTTGCCGGCAAAAACCTCCGTGCGTCCCTTGCGCAGATACGTTCGGATGCCACCGACTACGGACTCACCTATTTTATCGAAAACATGGGGAACTGGGGCTACTTCTATCTCAAGACCCCGGACGATATCGCACTGCTGGACGGTGCTCTCTTCTGCCTTGATGTAGGGCATGCCAACGAGTGCGGGGCTATTCCCGAGTTTCTGGAAGTGCCGTTCTCGCACATCCATCTTCACGATAATGACGGCAGGCACGACAGTCACTCGGCCATTGGAACAGGCAACATCGATTTCGATGCCGTGATGACGAAGGTTCGGGAAAACAGGGTCTCTCATCCGGTGATAGAAGTGGAGACGCTGGAAGGATCGCTCCAAAGCATTTCCGCTCTGGAAGAAAGAGGATATGTATGAAAAAGTTTTCCTGGGAGGCGCGTCTCGCCTGTCTGCTGATCGCGATCTCGATCTGTGTGTACGCTATCAAATTCCTTTTCTTCGGGGACAACGGGGAGAGCAACACCATGTCGTATATCTTCAACAGTCTCGGTTTTCTCCCGATCAATGTTCTGATCGTGACGCTGATCATCAACCGTCTCTTGACTCTGCGGTCGAAACGCGAGCAGCAGGAAAAAACCCGCATGGTCATCGGCCTCTTTTTCTCCGAGATGGGCGACACACTGCTGCGAAAGATGGTTCAGTGGGATAAATCACCGGAAACGCTTCGCGAGACGATGCTGGTCAAAAATACCTGGACCAAAGAGCAGTATAAAGCGGCAAAGGAACACGCCGCACAATTATGCACACGCACCGTCCCGGGCCCGGATGATTTGATCGAGGTCAGGGACCTCTTCATGAAAAATCACGACTTTCTGCTGCGCCTGATTGAAAACCCGGTGCTTCTCGAGCATACGACCGTCTCGAAACTCATGCAGGATCTTTTCCATCTGGGCGAAGAGCTTGCCGGAAGAAAGGATATCCATTCTCTGCCGCAGTCCGATCTCGCTCACCTCGCAGGCGATGTAACCCGGGTCTACTGTCAGCTCACGACCGCCTGGCTTGAACATATGGAGTATCTGAACAGAAACTATCCGTATCTGCTCTCTCTATCTTTGCGTAAAAGTCCGTTCCTGCTGGAAGACCGGGTCGTCGTCACCGAATAAGAAAAACTTATTTTTTAAAGAATCCGCGGCGCGAGGGTTTCAAAGCCGCAGCATCCTTCTGGAGGTTCAGCAGATGGTGCATCACTCAGACCTCTTTTTCAGCTCATCGATGTTTCTAACCAGCATATCGATGTTTTTCTGCATCCTTGCCGTCTCTTTAAAACTTCTCTCCCGCGGCGGCGATACGATCCCGGCCTGTTCAGCCTGCATGAGACCCCCCTCGATCAGACGCAGCAGCGCCTCGTTTCGCTCCAGCTCCTGCTTCCTTGCAAATATATCGACCCGTTCCGCAAGTTCGGGATCCAGAGTAAAAGAAAGATGAAGTGCCATACTGTTACTACTCCATTGGTATTCAGACTAATTGTAACTTATGGATGTTCCCGGGCCAGACCCCATACACGGAATCTCTGGATAACACCTTCGGGAAACGGCACGCCGTCTGGAACACGGGCCGAACTGCCGTCTTCCAGGATTATGACGCTGAAGGAGATATTCCAGCCGTCGATTAACGCGGCCGATCTGGTTTCATACACCTCACGTGCCAGATCACGGGTGAGATAAACTGAATGCTCCGTGTCCTCGAAGAGTACCTCGGTCATATACCGCATGATGTACCAGCGCAGTTCGCTTGCAAGAGCGAGTCCGCTCGACACGGTCGCAACCTCAAGCACAACTCCCCATGGGGTCTCTTTCGGGTGATAAAACCGGAGGATGTGCCGGCTCGTCTCGGAGTCCGAGAGGGTCCGGTAGAGATCAACAGCTGCTTTTCCAATACAGACCAGACGCATTAGATATACATTATGTCCCGGCGGTCTTCATCCTTATCCTGATGCTTGACCTTGCGGATCGCCTGGATGAAGTTTCTGCCGGTGATAAGATCTTCATTGTTTCTGATGGCAAGCATTCCCGCCTCGCGGCAGATCGCTTCGATCTCGGCACCGGTCAGACCTTCGGTCATACGTACCAGTTCATCGTAATCGATGCTGGAAAGGGAGCCCGCTGCCTCCATCTTATTCATGTGGACCTTAAAGATCTGCATCCTCGCATCGTTGTCGGGGGCCGGGATCCTGATCAGGCGGTCTAATCTGCCCGGACGGAGGAGTGCGGCATCCAGCATATCGGGGCGGTTTGTGGCCGCCATGATCCGGATGTTGCCGCGGTTGTTGAACCCGTCCATCTCGGCAAGAAGCTGCATTAAGGTTCTCTGCACTTCGGCCGAACCGGACGTTCCGTCGTTGGTCCGCATACTGCCGACCGCGTCGATCTCGTCGATGAAGACCACAACACCGTTGTTTTTCTCGGCAAGATCGCGGGCCATCTCGAAGAGATCACGGACCAGCTGGGCACCTTCGCCGATGTATTTGTGGACAAGCTCGGAACCCGCCATTCTCAGGAAAGGAACGCCGGCATTGTTGGCGACCGCCTTGGCGATCAGCGTTTTTCCGGTTCCGGGCGGACCGTAGAGAAGCACGCCTTTGGGCGGGATGACGCCGAACTTCTCGAAGGACTCCGGACGGGTAAGCGGGTATTCGACCGCTTCGCGCACCTCGGTGATCTCATTTTTCAGACCGCCTATGTCGGCAAAGGTGATGCAGGGTTTCTCCTCGAGCTCCATCACGCGGACCCGCTCGTCGATGGTATTTCCAAGGATCTTCACAACCGAAAGGGTGTTGTTGACGGCGACTTTGGTTCCTGCCTTGACCTCTGCGTAGATCAGCGGGTTTGCCTGGGTCACATACTCCTGATTGTTGCCGAGCTGGCGCAGATAGAGCTCGTTCTCGTCGAGCTTCTCCAAAACAACCGCGACAAACAGCGGCAGACGTTTGAGCTGCGCATTCTCCTTCTTGAGCTGGGCATTGTCCATCCGGATCTTGTTGTTCTCCAGCCTGAGGGACTCGTTTTCTGTTTTTGTCGTTTTGATTATTTTATGGAGAGATTCGTTCTCTTTTTTCAGGAAAAGAGCTTCTTCGCGTAACTTGGCGTATTGGTCGTTGAGGTCCCCGAAGTCGAGGGCGTTGGGGGAGATGTTCGATTCGCGTGAGCGACCGGTATTGGGGGATGGTATTTCTTCTTCCATATATTACTGTTATGTTTGGGACTGGGCATTTATATTTTATCTGATTAGGGCATGGGAAAAACCGTTCCAACACGTTTGTGAAACTGCAATCCGGTCGGAATGCACGCCGCATCGCATACGGGCACACCCATTCCCGCATTCTTAATAGCCTTTAGAGTCAATAGATAAACATTATTTGATTTCGGAAAAGGAAGGGCAAAAAATGAAATATGTTGTAGTAACCGGAGGAGTAATGAGCGGACTAGGGAAAGGCATCACAGCTGCTTCCATCGGCCGCATTCTCATCAACAGAGGATATCATGTCACGAGCGTAAAGATCGATCCGTATCTGAATATCGATGCGGGGCTGATGAACCCGGCCCAGCATGGCGAGGTCTTTGTGCTTAAAGACGGCGGGGAAGCCGATCTCGATCTTGGAAACTACGAGCGGTTTCTTGATATCGAACTCACGAGCGATCACAACCTGACCACGGGAAAGATCTACTCCTCGGTCATTTCAAAAGAGCGCCACGGCGATTATCTCGGGGCTACCGTCCAGATCATCCCCCATATCACCGACGAAATCAAAGACCGTATCAAACACGCAGCCGAGTCCTGGGTCGACAAAGACGGCAATCATGCCGAGATCTGTATCGTCGAGGTCGGAGGGACCGTGGGCGATATTGAAAGCATGCCGTTTTTGGAAGCTGTGCGCCAGATGCACTGGGAGTATGGAAACGGCGACTTTGCCCTCGTCCACGTCACCCTTCTGCCGGCCGATACGATGGGCGATCTGAAAACCAAACCCACCCAGCACTCCGTCAAAGCCCTTCGCGAACTCGGCCTCGAAGCCGACATCATTGTCGGGAGAAGCAATTTCCCGATCTCCCTTTCCACCAAACAAAAGATCTCCTCCTTCTGCGATGTGGATGTTCACGCAGTTATCAGCGCTCAGACGGCGCCCGACACCTACCTCGTTCCGATGGAACTCGAAAAGGAGGGTATGGCCAATGTCCTCTTAAAGCAGCTCCATCTTGAGTCCGGAAAAGCGGACAACAGCTGGTATTCACTGGTCGCACGCGACTACACAAGCCGCATTACTGTTGGAATCATCACCAAATACGGTGTCGAGGACGTCTATATTTCCATAAAAGAGGCCCTTAAGCACGCAGGCCGCCACCTCTCCACCGAAGTCGTCATCCACTGGCTGGATGCAGAACTCTATACGACTGACGACCTCGCCGATCTTGACGGTATTCTTATCCCGGGCGGATTCGGCAACCGCGGCATCGAAGGAATGATCGCGGCGATCCAGTATGCCCGCGAACACAAAAAGCCTCTTCTCGGTCTTTGTCTCGGATTCCAGCTCTGCGTGATAGAGTTCATGAGAAACGTCGTCGGATATAAGGATGCGACGAGCGAAGAGATGGGGGCGGGAACCCATGCGATCGCTCTTCTTCCCGAACAGGAAGGCGTTGAAGATCTCGGCGGAACGATGCGTCTTGGAGACTACCCAGTCACCCTCGACCCGTCATCCCGCCTTGCAGAGCTTTACGGTTCAACTGAGATCGTGGAACGCCACCGGCACAGATACGAGGTCAACCCGACCTACATCGACGAGATCGAAGCAAAGGGCATGACGTTCGTCGGCAAAAACGGCAGACGCATGGAAGCCCTCGAACTTGCCGACCACCCGTACTTTGTCGCGACCCAGTTCCACCCTGAATTCAGATCGCGTCCGGCCCGCCCGTCCGCACCCTTTATCGGCTTTGTAAAAGCCTGCCGCGATATGAAGAGAAAGGAGTAACATGGAATCGATATTAGTCCTTGATTTCGGCGGCCAGTACAATCAGCTGATCGCCCGCCGCGTCAGAGAAGCACATGTTTTCTGCGAAGTGAAGCCCTGCACGATCCCCCATTCGGAGATCAAAGAAGGGAACTATGCGGGAATTATTTTCACCGGCGGACCGGCGAGCGTGTATGCGAAGAATGCTCCGACCGTTGATGCAGGCATCTTCGAGCTCGGGATCCCGATCCTTGGAATCTGCTACGGCGCACAGCTCACTGCCTATCTCCTCGGAGGAAAAGTTGCATCGGCAACGACCCGCGAGTATGGTAAAACTTCCATTTCAACGGAAGAGTCCCCCATCTTCAAAAATGTTCCGAGAGAGACGACCTGCTGGATGAGTCACACGGATTACATCAGCGAGGTCCCGGCCGGATTTGCGAAGGCTGCTCATACTGCCGTATGTCCGGTCGCTGCAATGGCGAACCCTGCAAAGAAAATCTACGCAGTTCAGTTCCACCCGGAGGTCATGCACACGCCTGAGGGCATGACGATGATCAAAAACTTCATCTACGACGTCTGCGGATGCACAGGAACCTGGCATATGTCCTCTTTTGTCGAGGACATGGTTCTTCAGCTGCGTGAAAAGATCGGCGACAAGAAAGTTCTCTGCGCCCTATCCGGCGGTGTCGACTCCTCAGTTGCCGCTGTCCTGATCCACAAGGCAGTCGGCAAACAGCTGACCTGCATCTTCGTCGATCACGGCCTTCTTCGAAAGAACGAGGGGGACGAGGTAGAAGAGATCTTCCGTAAGCAGTTCGATATCAATCTGATCCGGGTCAATGTAGAGGATCAGTTCCTCGGAAAACTCGCTGGGGTTTCCGACCCGGAACAGAAACGCAAGATCATCGGCGAGGAGTTCATCCGCGTCTTCGAAGCGGAAGCAAAAAAGATCGGCACGGTCGATTTCCTTGTGCAGGGAACGATCTATCCTGATGTGATCGAGTCGGGACCGGGCGCGGCCGCGGTCATTAAAAGCCATCACAACGTCGGCGGTCTTCCGGATCATGTGGATTTCAAGGAGATCATCGAGCCGCTGCGCGTCCTTTTCAAGGACGAGGTCCGCCGTGCCGGTCTCGAACTCGGTATCCCGGAGAACCTGGTCTGGCGTCAGCCGTTCCCGGGTCCGGGTCTCGCGATCCGTGTCATCGGCGACATCACGAAGGAAAAGCTGGATGTCGTGCGGGATGCCGATGCGATCTACCGTGAGGAGATCGCGAAAGCCGGAATCGACCGGGACATCAACCAGTATTTCGCGGCGCTGACGAACATGCGCAGTGTCGGCGTGATGGGCGATGAGCGGACGTATGATTATGCGATCGTTTTACGTGCCGTAACAACGACCGATTTCATGACCGCCGACTGGGCCCAGATCCAGTTTGCGGTGCTTGAAAAGGTTTCGAGCAGAATCATCAACGAAGTCAGGCACGTGAACCGGGTCTTATACGACATTACCAGCAAGCCCCCGGCAACGATCGAATACGAATAAACTCCGGGTGCTGCAAAACATAATATTTGCAGATATTCCCGGGATTAAAATTCCGGGAAGATGATTTGATGGTGTAACGTATGAAAATAATCGGATTCATCGGAAGCTATCGGAAATGCGGGAATACCGATACGGCTGTGAGAACCGTACTCGAAGGGGCTCTGAATCAGAGTGCGGAGGTGGAAGCCGTATATTTGAACGATTATGAAATCGCGGATTGTGTCGGGTGGGAAGTGTGTAAAACGACATTCGAGTGTGTTATCCGCGATGATATGCAGAAAATATATGCAAAAATACTGGAGGAGGACGGCATCGTCATTGGATCTCCAACCTATTTTTACAACGTAACCGGTATCATCAAAAATATGATCGACCGGCTCTACTGCTATGAAATTTTTGATGAAGAAGACCGGTCGGTGTGGATGGGGATACATGAAGTAACGGGACCTAAATATGCGACGGTCGTCGCCGTTTGCGAGCAGAAAGATCCGGAGGATCTGGGATATACTGCGGTCACTATGACCAAATCCCTGCAGGCTCTTGGATACAGAGTCGTGGATGAGCTTAAAATCTATAATGTGTATAATAAAAACGATCTGTTACTGGATCCAGATCAATTAATCAAGTTGGAAGAAGCTGGAATGAAATTAGCCAAAACCATTCGGCTCAAAGAAAAAATACTGAAACTTATGAATGCAAAAATGTAAGAGGACTTTTTTTGATGTAGTATTTTATATGAATAGGAGTTACGCGGTGGGATCTCTCATGTTTCCACACTTATGTTATACACGAAAGCGAAGTACATCTCAACCTGACTTTGACAGTTGGCAATATAGCCCTCATTCAAACATCTCGTAAACGCAACAAAAGAGAAAACTAGTCCCTGTCAGGCGTCAATTTAAATTGACCAA
>NIZU01000026.1 GCA_003315675.1 Methanocorpusculum sp. MCE | reverse complement strand
GGCGTTGATACAGTGGTCTGGCAGGAGGTTCAGAGACAACGTGACCTGAAAGGTCTGAAAATTGAACAAGGTATGATTCAGGATGCAACGTTTGTGTATGCTGAACCCGGTCATTGTAAGAAAGACACGCCGCGAGGAGATCAGGCAAAAACACGACGGGATAAAGATGGAAAAATCATGTCCAAGAACGGCAAAATGCACTATGGCTATAAACTTCATACCATCATGGATACGACGCACGATCTTATTCGACGCATTGAAACCACCACGGCAAATGTTCATGATAGTCAGGTGGACCTCTCAGAAAAAGGGGAAGTGGTCTATCGGGATCGGGGATATCAGGGAGCAAAATGCAAGGGATATAGTGCCACAATGAAAAGGGGAGCGAGAGGGCATCCCATTGGCATACGAGATAAACTGAGAAATCTGCGAATAAGTAGGAAGAGATCAAAGGGCGAGAGACCCTATGCAGTGATCAAAAATGTTTTTCATGCAGGGTTGGTGAAGGTAACAACGCTGCAAAGAGTACGAGTGAAAAATATGCTGGCTGCATTTTGTTATAATATCTATCAGGTGAAAACGATTCAAAACAGAGTGTAAATAAAAAAAAACGTCAAGGAATAATGGGTATTTTTCTTTTTTTGGGGGGGCGTGAGGGGGTAGGGATGTAGCCAATCTTCCTTAAATCATGATTCGCGTTAAAAAAATGGGTTGATAGATATTCTCTATTTTTATTCGATCAGGACTGCGTTGATAACGCCATCCTGACCCGGGCGGCTGACAATCTGTGCTTTTCCAAGTTCGGTCGTGATGATTGCTCCCTTGGTCATGAGGTTACGGCGGACGTAGTTCGGGTTTGCTGCATTTTCTGCAACAGAGTTGATCTTAACCTTCTGAACTTTTCCGGTCTTCTTGTCGCTGACGTTTGCAAACTCGCAGCGGAGTGCGCGGACTTTGGTGTTTCCACCGGTTACGCGGATGGTCTTTACGCGGGTGATTCCGATGGTGGTGTCTGCCGGGGATCTTCCGATCTCGAACCGTTTCTTTCCGCGGGATGCGTGATAGCGACCGCCGGTCGCTTTTCTTACTGATTTACCTTGCCAAAGCATTTTGT
Organism: Methanocorpusculum sp. MCE; assembly: GCA_003315675.1. Taxonomy (GTDB): domain Archaea; phylum Halobacteriota; class Methanomicrobia; order Methanomicrobiales; family Methanocorpusculaceae; genus Methanocorpusculum. Next base: position 12,662 of record NIZU01000026.1, on the reverse strand, counting down.
TTAATATCTCCTAAATTTGTATCTCTGATTAACGTCCGGGTATCCCGGGCATCAGTCTTTTCCAGAGTCCTATATGTGTTGGTTCTACCGATATTTAAATCCGTTTAGGCAAGGATGGCGTCGGCGATCTCTTTGACCCCTTCTCCTTTCTTTAGGTTGGTCTTGATGATGAGCATCTCCGGATTGTAGCGTTTGATATCCTGAACCATTCTCTCGACATTGCAGCCGACCGCCTCTGCTAAGTCAACTTTGTTTATGATGGCGATCTGACAGTCCCGAAACATCATCGGGTGCTTGTTAACCACATCGTCGCCTTCGGTGGTCGAGATGACGACGATCCGTTTCTCCGCACCGAGTTTGAAGTCGGTCGGGCAGACCATGTTTCCAACATTTTCGATGAAGACGATATCGACGTCGTCAAGATCCATGTGGTCGAGGGCGTGATGGACAAGGTGGGCATCCAGATGGCATTCCTTGCCGGTGTTTGCGTTGAATGAGATTATTCCGGTTTTGATGATCCGCTGGAAATCATCATCGCCGTACACATCTCCGGCAATTGCTGCCGAGACTTTGCCTCTTGATTTGAGTTCGGGAACGATCTTTTCGATTAATGAGGTCTTTCCTGATCCGATCGCTCCAAGGAGATCGAATGCCCGAACGTTGTGGGCTTTGAAGTGCTCCGCATTGTGCTCTGCCAGACGGTTGTTTGCGCCGTATATCTCGGCTTCCATGTGAACATCCACGTGATGCATACAATACTATTGTGGTTTTTCATGTTTATAGATACGCATATATTGTAGAGTGTGAGTGAGTCACACGATATTGAAATTTAGTATGTGATCCAAAACCATCTCGGGTGGGATATGGGTTTTGGCAATCTCTCCGGCACGAAAGCCATTTTGGCTTTCACATCACATACTAGTACTAATGGCAATTCGTTTTCTTTACCCGTGTTATTTTGATGCCTCTCTGACCCGTGCCGGGGGTCGGCGTGTAGCAAAGAGTCTGGCTGTTCCCGCTCCGAATATGGCTATGCTCTCCCGCGCTGCAAAAGTATGCGGAGTCTCTGTTCTTGATGAGGAACGCGATGCCCATCATCCGGCGCAGTGGTATAAGTCCGGCGGACGTATTCGCGTGGAGTATGCCGGATCCAAAGAAGATCTTCTGAAATCCATCGCCGGAAAACTCGGCGGGAAGTAAGCATGTACGATTTTCACTGTCATACAACGATGAGCGACGGCGAACTGATCCCGACCGAACTGATCCGCCGGATGGCAGTTGCCGGATATACGGAGATGGCGATCGCCGATCATGCGGATTTCTCCAATGTGGAATTGCTTATCGCGTCTCAGGAGAAGGTGAAACGGTCCGCAGCGTTGTACGGCGTAAGGCTTTTTACCGGTGTCGAGATCACGCACGTACCTCCGGCCGAGATCGCCGACCTTGCGAAGTATGCCAGGTCTCTCGGTGCGGAAGTGGTAATCGTTCACGGGGAAACGATCACCGAGCCGGTTGCTCCCGGGACAAATCTGGCGGCAGTGACCTGTCCAGATGTGGATATTCTGGCTCACCCGGGAATGATCTCCGAGGAAGAGGCTTTACTTGCAGCAAAGAACGGTGTGTTTCTGGAGATCACCTCAAGGAACGGGCACAATAAGGCAAATGGCCACGTTCTTGCGTCCGCGCGCCGCGCGGGGGCCGGCGTTGTGGTCCAGTCGGACATTCACGGCCCGGATGATATAATAAACGAAAAAATGCGCGGTCTGGTCGCACGCGGGGCAGGTATGAGCGAAGACGAGGCAAAAAAGGTTCTTTCCCTCACTTCCGCAGAGATTCTGTCCCTCTAATTTATATTTTAGTATTGTGGGGGATGTATTTATAGTACTTCTTACATATTATATTATGCATAAATACTCTGTGGTTTGCATTCCACGGATTGCTTGACTTTCTATTTGTAGTCATCGAGGTTTGATTTGTGAAATTTGCAGGGAATGTTGTATCCCGTCTTGGGCGACGGTTGCTGATTGTTGAAAGTGATGCCGGTCAGCTTCCTCCGCTTTGTACGGAGGTTGCAGATGAACAAAACAGATCAGTTGGTAAAATTGTTGACCTGTACGGGAGCGTTTCAAGACCGTATCTGACTGTGTTATGCAGCACCGATTCGTCTGCCGGTGTGCATGCAGGAGACAAACTGTATGTCATCCCCGAAACCAGGCCGGAAAAACCCAGAAGAACTTCACCTCACAAATATGGCCGCGATATGCGCGCAAATCGGCGTTAATCCGTAGATTAAAAAGATCTTATAATCATGGAAACTGAAATTGAAAAACTGAAACAGCTACGAGCAGATAGAGAAAAAATGAAACAGCGTCAGGAAACGACGCTCGTTACGAGGGAAAAGGAGAAGCAGGGCGGAAATGATGCGACGGCGGCAGTCTGTCCAGAGTGCGGGAGCAAGCAGCTCGTTCATGATTATGAGCGTGCAGAGCTCGTCTGTCAGCACTGCGGTCTTGTTTTAGATGACGATTTCATTGACCGCGGGCCGGAATGGCGTGCGTTTGATCATGATCAGCGGATGAAGAGATCCCGTGTCGGTGCGCCGATGACCTTTACGATCCATGATAAAGGTCTTTCTACCATGATCGACTGGAGAAACCGTGACAGTTACGGGCGTGCGATCTCGTCCAAGAACCGGGCCCAGTTATATCGTCTGAGAAAATGGCAGCGCCGTATCAGAGTTTCCAATGCGACCGAGCGTAATCTGGCGTTCGCTCTTTCCGAACTCGATCGTATGGCGTCTGCTCTTGGTCTTCCCCGAAACGTCCGCGAGACCGCAGCAGTCGTTTACCGTGACGCCGTCGATAAGAATCTGATTCGCGGAAGAAGTATCGAGGGCGTTGCAGCAGCTGCGTTGTATGCAGCCTGCCGTCAGTGTAATGTTCCAAGAACGCTTGACGAGATCGCGGAAGTGTCGCGTGTCTCCAGAAAAGAGATCGGCAGGACCTACCGTTTCATCTCCCGTGAACTTGGGTTGAAACTTCTCCCGACTTCCGCCGGCGACTATGTTCCAAGATTCTGTTCCGGTCTCGGTCTGAAAGGCGAGGTCCAGTCCCGTGCTATGGAGATCTTAAAACAGGCAGGCGAGCGTGAACTTACGAGCGGACGTGGTCCGACCGGCGTTGCAGCAGCAGCGATCTACATCTCCTCGATCCTTTCCGGAGAACGCCGAACCCAGCGCGAAGTTGCGGACGTGGCAGGCGTGACGGAAGTTACGATCCGTAACAGATACAAGGAACTGGCTGAACAACTGGATATAGAGATTATTCTCTAATCTCACAATCTCCCGAATATTTTTTTCTCACCGAACTTTTCAGGTGATGATACCATAGAGTTAATATGGATTTTATCCTATATACTAAAGATATTTCAGGGCTCGTATATCAGGGGTAGATAGCTACGTTCGCAACGTAGATGCCGCGGGTTCAAATCCCGCCGGGTCCACTCGGTTTTTACCTATCAATTATCTTAAGGTATTCTTTTTGTTCTCTCTTTTTCTGCATCGTTCGGTCATCGAAAAGGTTTTTGCGAAATTTCACCCGCAGTGCAGGCTTTGCGTCTTGTATTTTTGTAAGAAAAACCGTACTGAAAAAAAACGGATTCGTTTGGTGAAAAAAAGATTAGATATTCACGGTTGACGCAAGTGCCCATGACGGGAGATCAAGCGTGATGCCGAATGCCCACAATACTATCGTGAAGACGAAGATGGTGAATACTGCAATACCTATCAGGTTGAGGAACCATCCGGCTGTGACAATATCCTTCATCTCCACATACTCCGTACCAAAGGCGATCGCATTCGGTGGCGTTGCTACCGGAAGCATGAATGCAAGAGATGAACAGACTGCCGCGGTCATCATAAGAACCAGCGGATTCACGGAGAGGGAGATCGCCGTAACTGCGAGAATCGGCATCATAACCGAGGCAATGGCCGTATTTGATGTGAGTTCAGTTAGGAACGTCACTAAAACTGCGATTGCAAGGACAATGAGAAGAACCGGAACTCCGTTTAACACTTCCAGATAGCCTACAATCGTCTGGGCAAGCCCGCTCTTGATAAATGCGGCAGATAGACACATACCTCCGCCGAAGAGAAGAAGAATACCCCAGGGAATACGAACCGCCCACTGCCAGTTCATCGTGTATTCCTGTTTTTTCCAACTGATCGGGAGGAAGAACAGCAGAAGTGCACCGAAAATGGCAATCGTCGAGTCATTGATGCTTGGAATAAGAACATCGAGTCCTGGGAGGGTGAATGCGCCGAAATCTTTGCTTTTCGAAAAGATCCAGCAGAATGCCGTGAGAACAAAAACGAAGAGGGTATTTTTTTCACCGCGGGACATCGGGCCTAACTCTTTGACCTCTTTATCCAGTGCCTCTTTTGCATTGGTGAGAACATTCGGCATCTTCTTATAGGCGACTCTGGTGAGCCAGAGCCAGATAATCAGAATCATTCCGATAACGAACGGAACGCCAAACTCCATCCAGGTAAAGAAGTCGATCGGTGTGCTCTCCGGGAAAATAAGCGCCATCTGTGCGCTCAGAATCCCGTTTGCCGGCGTTCCAATCATGGTCCCGATGCCTCCAACCCCGGCTGCATAGGCAACGGCGAGAACAAGGCAGCCGGCAAATGCTTTGTGGGGAGGTTCCATCTCCGAAAACACTTTTGTCGGGAGGACTGTCGCGACAATCGCGATCGCGATTGGGATCATCATCATCGCGGTCGCGGTATTTGACATCCACATCGAAAGAAACGCCGTAGCGATCATAAATCCGAGGATAAGGCGCCTTGGACTTGTTCCCGTGATATTGATAATTTTTAATGCAATCCTTTTATGGAGTCCCCATCTCTGCATCGACATGGCAATGATAAAACCGCCGAGGAAGAGGAAAATAACCTTATCCGCATATGGAACTGCCGCTTCGGTGGGTGTAAGAATTCCCATAAGAGGAAATGCAACCAATGGTATGAGGGCCGTTGCCTCAATGGGAATCGGCTGGGTAATCCAAAAAATGGCCATCATAACGGTTACGGCGGCTGCGAGGCGCGCTTCAACCGGTAAAACGACAGGATCAATTGGGGCAAACAACAGAATAAGAAATGCTGCCAAGCCCAGTATTAACCCATAACCTTTTTTCATAACGTATTTTATTGAGCAGGGGATGTAATGAGCGTTACTATTTTTCATGGCCCGTTTTCTCGTGATTTCCTGACACGATGTTTAATCACCTTGCACATCTAATAATACACCACATTCTACCGCCGGATAAAGCCGGATATTAAAGGGTTGTATATACAATGGCAGAGGAACATTCCCAGCACGAAATCGAAAAGGATGAAGCAAGAAAGCGATATGAGTTCAAAAAATCATTGGAACGACTGGAAGAGAAAGAGGGATCCGGAACAGAACTGATCTCTCTCTACATCCCTCCGGATAAGCAGATATACGATGTAACTGCCCAGCTTCGCGATGAATACGGTCAGTGCGCGAACATCAAAAGCAAACAGACACGGTCAAATGTCCAGAGCGCTCTCTCTTCAATTCTTGCACGCCTGAAATACTTTAAAACACCCCCGGAAAACGGCATGGCGATTTTCTGCGGAGCAATCAATGTAGGCGGCGACAAAACCGATCTGGAGTCCATCATCGTCGAACCCCCGGAAAAGATCCAGACCTACAGTTACCGGTGCAGTTCTACGTTTGAACTCGAACCCTTAAAGGCGATGCTCGATGACAAATATGTATACGGTCTCTTAGTCATCGACCGCCGTGAAGCCTACTGGGGTTTTCTTCGGCGCACACACATTGAGCCGATCAACGGAACAAACTCAACCGTTCCCGGAAAGCAAAGGAAAGGAGGTCAGTCCAGTGTCCGTTTCGAACGCCTGAGATTGATCGCAATCCATGATTTCTACAGCAAAGTTGGCGAACGCGCCTCGGCGGCCTTCCTTGCAGAACCCAACTTCTTTGAAAAGTTCAAGGGAGTTTTGATCGGCGGTCCGATGCCGACCAAAGATGAGTTTGCTTCCGGTGATTTCCTTCACCACGAAGTCAAAAAACGGATCATCGGTCTCTTTGATGCATCCTATACCAATGAATTCGGTCTCCGCGAACTGGTGGACAATGCCCAGGACGCTCTCCGCGGTGTCGGCATCATGGATGAAAAAGCAGAAATGTCCAGATTCTTCAAAGAACTCATCAAAGAGAACGGGGCGGCTGCTTACGGAGAAGACAGTGTTCGGCTCAATCTGCAGGCCGGTGCGGTTGATACGCTCCTCCTCTCCGAAAAACTGAGAAAGGCACGGCTTACCATCAAATGCGGGAACTGTGACTACGAAGAAATCAAAACCATGCAGATCGAAGCAGGAAAAAAGTTCAAAGATCTGCCGTTTGGTCACTGTCCGAAGTGTCAGTCGTCACTCTTCCTTTCCAAGGAAGCTGATATCATTGATGAACTGACTGAGCTTGCCGATGCGTCAAACACCAGAGTAGAGATCATTTCGGAAGATTTCGAGGAAGGGGCCATGCTTTACTCCGCATTCGGCGGTATTGCGGCCGTCCTTCGGTATCCAACGGGGATGTAACATGTATCGAGAATATATTCAGAAAACAATCGATCTGCTTCGCGAAGTAATAGGTCTTGAGGATGTCATGATCACTGACGGAGGAGATCATGCGGATCTTGCCTCAACCGTTTCATTTGCGCTTGCAAAAACGCAGAGAAAGAATCCTGCCGTGATTGCCGGAGAACTCGTCGCCGTGCTTTCGGCAAAACCCGAGGCAAAAGGTATCGAGATATCCGCGAAGGGTCCATATATCAACTTCATCTTCGGCGGAGACTACGTTGCCGAATCCGTTCGCGCGGCACGCAGAGAGGACTACGGAACTCTCCCGGCGAGAACCGACAAAGTCATCATCGAACACACCAGTGCAAATCCGAACGGACCCCTGCATGTGGGCCACATCAGAAATACCGTGATCGGCGACACGCTTGTTCGTGCATTCCGGAAAGCAGGTTACCCGGTCGAGGCACAATATTATTTGAATGATATGGGCCGTCAGACCGCGATCGTTGCATGGGGCGTCCAAAATCTCCATTACGACCGGATCCCCGGAGAAAAAGGCGATGAATATATCGTTCGCCATTACGTCGAGGCAAACAAAATCGCAAAGGCAAAACCAGAGATCGAACCCGAGTTCGATCTGCTGATGGAAAAAATCGAAGCCGGCGATCCCGCGACCGTCAAACTCTTCCACGACTCGGTTGATATCTGCGCAGACGGAATCAAGGAGACCTTGTCTTCGATGAACGTCGTTCATGATAAATTCGTGCGTGAGACAACCTTCCTGTGGAACGGTTCTATGCAGGACGTCCTCAACAGAATTGAAAAGCTTCCAATGGTACATCACGAAGGACAGATGATGTATCTCGATCTTTCCGAAGAAGGATTTGGAAACAGATACGTTCTTCGGCGAAGCAACGGGACCTCTGTGTATGCAGCACGCGACCTTGCATTCCATCTCTGGAAAAATGCCCAGTGCGACAGAAGCATCGATGTTCTCGGCGCTGACCACAAACTGATCGGAGCACAGTTGCAGACAACGCTGAAACTTATCGGCAAGCGCCCCCCGGAAATCGTTCACTTCGAGTTCGTCTCACTTCCGGAAGGCTCCATGACGACCAGGGGCGGCGTTTTCATCACGGCTGACGAGCTGATTGCCGAGACGAAGAAGCGTGCGATGGAGGAAGTCACCGTCCGCCGGCCGGAACTTGGTGAAGACGAGCGTGAAAAAATCGCCAACACCGTCGCGGTTGGAGCGGTCCGCTATGATATCGTCAAAGTTTCTGCGGAAAAATCCACTGTCTTCGACTGGAAGGAAGCTCTCGATTTCGAACGTCAGAGTGCTCCGTATATCCAGTATGCCCATGCAAGGGCCTGCTCGATCATGGAGAAAGCGAAGGCCGAAGGCGGGTTTGCCGAGTGTTATGAATATTCGGACCCCTACGAACTTGCTCTGGCAAAACACATCGCACAGTTCCCGTATGTTCTCGAAAAAGTCGTAGCTGAACTTCGCCCGCATCTTCTCGCAACCTACGTTCGCGATCTTGCGGATCTTTTCAACTCCTTCTACCGGTTTGCCCCGGTTCTCAAAGCGGAAGGAAACGTTCGGGACGCAAGGCTTACTCTTGTCGATGCCTGCAGAAATACCCTTTACCAGGCCCTCGGCGTCCTTGGCATCGAGGCTCTGGAAAGTATGTAATATCAGGCATTAGGCCTGATTTCTTTCTTTTTTACCCCGATAGAATCTATTATCACCTCATCCGTTTTAGTATCATTTATGTCGAAAACGAAAGCGGACGATGCTGTTAAACTCCTTGAGCAGCTTGCTCAGGTCTTAAAAGAAGGTGATAACGATGTCAGAGAAGTCAGGATCGCAAAACTTTCCGATGCCGTTTCTGCAGCCGGTTCATTTAATGTTCCGGAGAAACGTGAGGCAGAAGCTTTCATCAAAATTCGCGACTGGCAAAAGCTCAAGAAATATCTGGAAGAGATTTAAATCTCTGCTGCAAGTTCCAGAACTCTTTCCACCTTTTTATCAGTGATATCTTTTTTTGTAACAAGAAGGAGACTGCCGAGATTTCTTGTTTGATACTCTATACCGCAGAACGAACAATCCTCTCCGTTTTGGACGGATGCCAGATGACATGATCCGTTTCTCAGAAGTATGAGTGCGGATATCCCGCTTGCCGGCCCGGCTCTGATCCTGATGTGTTCTTTCATGCAGCGTTCAGTGAGATGGTCAAGTGATCCGTCATCCACACCGCAGATGAGGACCGTCCGGTCAAGTTCTTCTTCTTCGACCATCAGCAAAGCGTCGACAACTTCTCCCGTTTCATATCCTTCTACCCCGAGGGGGATATGTACAATACAGTTGCTTTTCACCCCGGTCATTTGGACACTTGCCCCCCTGGATAGGGGGATTCCTGTGTAATGATCTCCGATACGTGCGGCGGCATAGAGGCTGAATTCATCGACTCCTCCATCGGATGCGACAGGGGAGCCAAGGACAATCGGAATCGTTTTCTGCTCTGGTCCGCTCCATCCCCAATGCTCGATCAGTGCTGAAACGAATAATCTTAATACTGTCTGAGCGGCCAACGGGTATCCCGGAAGACCGAAGACCGGTTTGTTATTGATGATCCCGACCATTGCGGGTTTTCCCGGTTTTACGGCAACTCCATGGAACAGCAGTTCTCCTATCTCAGCAATCACAGAGGCTGTGAAATCTTTCGTTCCGGCTGAAGAACCCGCGGAAACGATGACAATATCGCATTCGTCAACAGCTTTTTCCAAAGCTCCCCGAATAAGCACCTTGTTGTCCGTTACCGGGGGATATCTGACGACGTCGGCGCCAAACTGCCGAAGATAAGCTTCAGCCATTAAGGTATTACTCTCAACAACCTGGCCGGGTGCCGGCCGGGTGCCCGGCGTGATCAATTCGGTTCCGGTAGGTATGATGCCGATCATGATCCGTTTGACTTTGACGGAAGTAAATCCGTATGCAGCAATTGCTCCGATATTGAAGGGAAGAAGTTTTGCGCCCGACGGAAGGATCAGTTGATCTTTTTTGATATCCTCGCCCAGAGGCCGGATGTTGGTTCCCGGATTGATACTTTTTCGGATGACAATCTTGTTTAGATCGTGCTCGTCAAACCATGCATCTTCAACTTTTATGACTGCATCAAATCCTTTTGCAATGACATTGCCCGTATTGACCCGCGCAAAATCTGTGAGAGTTACCGGATTTTGGTCTCCGGCCGATGACGTCTCCTGCGAACGGACCGCGAATCCATCCATAGCAGATGTCGGAACTTCCGGGACGGAGTATTTGGCGTATAAGGATTCCGCGAGGATCTGTCCGCAGGCGTCAATAAGAGGGAGATGTCTCGAGCCGATGACGGGCGGGATGTTTTTGATAATTTCGACTGCATTTTCGAGAGTGATCTGGTCAAGATAGCGTTTTACCATAAGTATACCTCCACAACTTCTCCAGGTTCATAGCCGTCGAGTCCGGCCGGGACTTTGATGTACCCGTCACTTTTGACGAGGGTGTTCAATAACCCGGATTTTCCAAGAACCGGTTCGATATCGCCGTTTTGGAGAAGTTTAACCCTGATGAGATCGACCCGCCCTCTCTCGGAGGGAAAACTCTTTGAGATGCGGGCTTTGATGCTCTGCACTTTCCGATTTTCTCCGGTCATTTTTGCGAGAAGGGGAGCTATAAAAAGTGTTGCGATCATAAATGTCGAGGCCGGGTGTCCGGGGAGACCTATAACGGGAACATCGTTGATTGTCCCAATGATCGTCGGTTTGCCCGGGGACACCGAGACACCGTGAACATGGATTTTTCCCAGTGTTTCGATAACGCCTGCGGTCACGTCCCGCTCATCTTTGGAGCTCCCTCCTGACAGAACGACCAGACCACATTCTGCTGCGGCTTTGGTGAGCACAGGCTTGAGTGCCTCGGCTTCGTCCTTAATGATTCCGTATACTATCGGCTCTCCTCCGTGTTCGGTCGTGAAAGCTCGCAGGAGGGAAGTGTTTGTATCACGTATTTGGCCGATATCCGGCGTCTTTCCCGGGGGGATGAGTTCGTTTCCGGTTGAGATTATCCCAATTTTGGGACGTTTTCTGACAAGAACTGGATCAAATCCGAATGCCGCGAGAACACCGGTCATTTGCGCTGTGATGATGTGCCCTGCCGGAAACACTTCTTCACCTTCTGAAAAATCGTCATTGTATTTCAGTACGTCAAGTCCAGGGTTCACAGCTCCTTTAATAAGCAGTGTTGTCCCTGCGCATTCGACCAGTTCCTGCATTATGACTGCATCGGCTCCGTCCGGCATAACGCCACCGGTTGGAATATATTTTGCTTCTTTTTCGCCAATGCTGCCGGAGTTGTTTTCACCCATGGCTATTTTTCCAACAAGCTTGAGAAGGTTTGGACGCAGTTCACCGGCTCCAAGCGTGTCTACGGAACGTACGACATATCCGTCTTTTACCGAACGGTCAAATCCCGGTATATTTGCCGGTGAGCAGACAGGTTCTGCTAATATTCTTCCAGAGGCATCATCCAAAGAGATGTGTTCGGCAGGGAGGAGTTTTGCAAGTGAAAGGAGTGTTTTTTCCGCTTCCTCGACTGATACAAGTTTGAGAAATCTCATGCGCGTCCCTCGGAAATCATGGGTATTATTCTGTTGTATCCACTCTTCATTCATATGGAGTGGTTTTTCCAAACGCTTAATGTTAGCGTAAGATCACTGAAGATGAGATATACAATCATGGGAATGTGATGAAAAAATAGATGAGAATTTCTAACAACCTTTTTTTGACAGAAAGTACTTTCTTTTCGTACGTTGAGTAGTATGTATGGGGACTTTCAGCAGCTTTGGTCTCAACCAGGCATATCACGAACGTTATGAAAAACTTGGCGACCGTCTCTCCGACGTTGGTAAAACACTTGATTGGGATGTGTTTCGCCCTCTTCTTGAATCCATGTATGCAAATAAATCCGGCAAGGGCGGTCATCCCAATGTCGATGTCATACTTATGTTCAAGATTCAGCTTCTGGAAGTCTGGTATAATCTGTCTGATCTCGCTGTTGAACGTGAAATTTATGATCGTCTTTCTTTTTGGCATGGTAAGTGAGGGCGTTAGCCCGAAACGGTGAGCAAGATTCGATCTTGCGAACTCTTGGCTGTCCTGACAAAATACCCGACAATTCAACGATCTGGTTATTTCGGGAGCGCATGTCCGAATCAGGCGTTGATACATTGGTCTGGCAGGAGTTTCAGAGACAACTTGACCTGAAAGGTCTGAAAATTGAACAAGGTATGATTCAGGATGCAACGTTTGTGTATGCTGAACCCGGTCATTGTAAGAAAGACACGCCGCGAGGAGATCAGGCAAAAACACGACGGGATAAAGATGGAAAAATCATGTCCAAGAACGGCAAAATGCACTATGGCTATAAACTTCATACCATCATGGATACGACGCACGATCTTATTCGACGCATTGAAACCACCACGGCAAATGTTCATGATAGTCAGGTGGACCTCTCAGAAAAAGGAGAAGTGGTCTATCGGGATCGGGGATATCAGGGAGCAAAATGCAAGGGATATAGTGCCACAATGAAAAGGGGAGCGAGAGGGCATCCCATTGGCATACGAGATAAACTGAGAAATCTGCGAATAAGTAGGAAGAGAGCAAAGGGCGAGAGACCCTATGTAGTGATCAAAAATATCTTTCATGCAGGGTTGGTAAAGGTAACAACGCTGCAAAGAGTACGAGTGAAAAATATGCTGGCTGCATTTTGTTATAATATCTATCAGGTGAAAACGATTCAAAACAGAGTGTAAATTTAAAAAAAAAACGTCAAGGAATAATGGGTATTCTTCTTTTTTTGGGGGGGGTGAGGGGGTATGGATGTAGCCAATCTCCTATACATGACATCCCAGGAAAACATGGAAAAACGCCTCGAAGAACTCGAACGCGACTATGCCGACCTCATGGAACGGGTCCGCGACCTCGAACTCCA
>NIZU01000025.1 GCA_003315675.1 Methanocorpusculum sp. MCE | reverse complement strand
TGCCTGGTTGAGACCAAAGCTGCTGAAAGTCCCCATACATACTACTCAACGTACGAAAAGAAAGTACTTTCTGTCAAAAAAAAGGTTGTTAGAAATTCTCAATAGGATATCTCCACCGCGGGACGCTCCGCGCCGGAGTCGCGTCCCCGCACCCCGGAATATCTTGTAAATTCAAATCGATTCAAGCGTGTTTCGTCCACTTTTTGTCCAATCGGCTCCCGTAAGGATAAATGGATATTTTTTTTGGTTATTTTTTTGGGGTGCGGGGCCGCGACTCCGGCGTGGAGCGGCCCGCGGTGGGGCATCCTCTGATTTAGGATGCAGTGAAAGGGATGCTCTTTTTTTGCGGAGTTAGTTTGAAAACAAGCAAAATACCCCGCCGGCAGAGGTGAAATTACCTCTGCCATGCGAGCAAACTCGCAAATCAAAGATTTGCTCGGCTAAGGGACCTAAAGGTCCCCGCCTCTTCAACGAGCTTCCCAAAGAGCATGATGAGAAACCCGAGGAATACAAGGATCAGCTTTCTGAGCCGGCGGGAGATCTGCATCTCCGCCTCCCATCAGCAGAGGCCGGGCTTGGTGTCCGCCCAGGTCTCGACTGCGGCGAGTGTGGCGTCGTCTGCGTAGCCGGAGACGATCATGGAGTCCCGGTTGAAGCTGATCTGGAAGGTGTCAGTCCCAAGCTTTGCGGAGATCCGGACGTTCCACGTGGCTTCGGTGCCGATCTCAGAGGTCTCGGCCGTGCCGCCGTTCCCGAATGCGGTTTTGAGATCCGCACTGCCGGTGAGGGCGGTGATTGTTGCGGCATATTCAGCACGGGTATATGCCGTGACCTGGACCTTGCCGTTCATTTCGGAGGTGTTCGGGTCGAAGTAGCCGACATAGGTCTTGTAGGTCTGCTTCCCGAGCTCGACTTCGGCAAGGCCGAGGGGGTTTTCTGCGCCGGTAATTTCTGCGACGATCGCATCATACGCGGCGGCGTTCGTAAACTCTGCGGTGAAGGTCCTCTTCGAGGACTTCGAGATAGCTGTCTGAATGAAATCTGCTGTCATGTTTTTTTCCCGAGATCAGCTGGGGCCCCGTCCAACCTCTGATTATATTCTTGGAGAGGGTAGGGGATAGCTGTAAAGTTTTTGCGGATTTTTCACAAAAAAGATGGGTTTATATGGGGGTGTGTGGAGGGAGTGTCGTTCCTATTTTTTGGCGGTAGGGGAGGGGGTATGTCCAATTACTAATTTGACAGACATTAGTAATAGATTAGTAATTGGGATTCAGCCCCGATGTATCGCATCGATCTTCTTCACCAGCTCCTCATCGATCGAATACAGAAATGCCTTTCTCCCCTTGTTTCTCCAGAGATACTTTCGTGCCTCAAGGTCCATCAGATCCGTTCGTGCCGTCTGATAGGCAATTGAAAACCGCTCAGAGATTTCTGTGATACCGAACAGCTCCTCAGGATATTCTGCCATATAGGAAAGGATCCGGATCTGCCGCGGGGTCACCTCGCTCAGCTCTTTGATCATTCTGGAAACTGCGGTTGACCTATCCATCTCATGCTCGAGGTGTTCAGTCAAAGCCTTCCTGGATTTTTTGATGCATTCGATATTGTAGAGGATGAAGTAGGTCAGATCAAGATCATCCTCTTCCGTCGCGAGATAGGCATCCCGGTATTTTGCCGGCGCTTTTTTGATCACTTTCGAGATCGGGATATACCGGAACTGGTCGTATCCCCGCGAGATAACATACCAGTAGAACAAGGTCCTCGCCGTTCTGCCGTTCCCGTCATAGAACGGGTGGATGTAGCCGATCAGAAAATGCAGGGCGATCCCGACGATGATTGGGTGGATGTATTCACTATCATCGTCTATGCCCTGCTGTTTGTCTTGATTGACGAAGGTACATAATTCCTGTATGAGAGATGGGACCTCCTCTGCTTTCGGCGGATAATGCAGGACATCGTGGGACCCGGGTTTCGTGACGAAAACGTCGTCTGTGGTCCGAAACATGCCGGAATGCTCGTCAGTATCCAATGTTCCTTTGGTTACGATCCGCTGAATCTCGCAGATGAACTCGGGCGTGAGATCAATGTCCTTTTTATCGAGGATGTACTGCATCGCCTCATGGTTGTTCATGATCATCCTCTCGTCCTTTGTCTTGGGTGGGATGTTTTTGCGGATCATCTCCTTTGCGACGATTTCAGTGGTCACCGCTCCTTCGAGTTTGCTGGAGAAGATCGCTTCGTCGGCAAATGCCTCGAAAATATATTCCTGTGTATCTTTGAGTTTTTTATCGGTCGTGGAGAGGAGCTTGGTGAAATCTTTGTCACACATATGAAGTTCTCTGGAAATGGCCGATGTCTCGACGTAGGTGATATTGAGAGGTTTGTATGGGAGGAGGGAACAAGAGTATGCCCGGGTTATTTTGATCAGTAACCAGGCAAAGTTCAATTGATTTTCGGTCAGTTTGGCTTTGCTCCGGAATGTAAACTCCTTTTTCGGGATATATTTATGACCGCAGATAGTCTCGAGCTGCTGTTTAAATCCGAATAATGCCGGCCCCATCTCTTTAAAGATTTCAGGAGGAATGGATGCCAACGCCTCCATGAGCTGGTTTTCATTGAGGACGAGGTTGTCGGTCATAGCGGGTTTATCTGACATATTACTAAATCCATATTACTAATATATTTATTTTAGTCATTGTGAGATAATATACTTATGGACGAGAAATTATCTTTCTGCACAGTCCTGGATTTATATGGTCAAACATCTAATGAAAAACATAAATATGTCATCTTCTGATAACAAAATAAGTGATTCAAGCCCCATAAATGAGTTCGAGCTGCTTGATTTTCAGCATAAGAGAGTATACGACAGGTATCTTATAGAGATGGAACTGACTAAATCTTTGCGTGGAACTGGTAGATTCAGATTGACGGTTTTAAGTGTTATTACAACGATTGGTATTTCGGTATTCCTTTCAACATTTCTCCTAGGAGGAAGCAATGATATTCCCAATGTTACCCAATATTACCTGTTTATTATTATATTGAGAATTTCTAACAACCTTTTTTTTCGACAGAAAGTACTTTCTTTTCGTACGTTGAGTAGTATGTATGGGGACTTTCAGCAGCTTTGGTCTCAACCAGGCATATCACGAACGTTATGAAAAACTTGG
>NIZU01000024.1 GCA_003315675.1 Methanocorpusculum sp. MCE | reverse complement strand
AGGAATCTGTGCGGGTCATGTGCGGAATTCTTGTATCATTTCAGCGGACTTGTTGTGTCACGGTGAGCGGAATGGGTGTGTCATATAGAACGCAATATTCACGTGCCGGCGATTATCCTGTGAAATCGACGAAGTACATAGGGGTCATCATCGTTCTTGCCGGCATCCAAAACGTACCGCGTGTTGCAGAGCTTGATGAAATACGTTCGATCTATGAAGCCGAGCAGAATAAAGTGTATGGTTTCGAGGAGATAACTGCCTCCTCCGTCCCGCTTTTATCTATGGCAAAGGATGAAGTGATTTTTGAAGATGACATAGTTGATCTGGCCGAAATGCCAAAGAAGCCTGATGATTTGCAAAATGGTGATTTCATGGAATTTGAAGATGAGGATATGTTTGAAGAAAGCATTGTAGTAGAACAAGCGTCTGATTCCGAGGATGACCTTTTCGAGATCGATCCGGTCATCATCCAAACAAAACCGGTCAGAACACCGGTTGCCGCTCCCCCTAAAAAAGCATCTCCAAAGAAAAAGGATCCGCAGATCCTTGTTGGCGGCGCTAAAAAAGTACAAAAAATCGACAACACGATCCCTCTTCCAAAACGTGAAAAGAAGGATGACAATGTTCTCTCGGGGAAAGCACATGTCGGGGGCAGCGACAAGCCCAAAGAGATGTACGGCGGTGAGAGAAAACCCTCGGTTGGAACGAGGAAGAGACCCGATGCATCCGAGCCTGGTGTTCTGGAAGGGTCGATACCAAAAATTCGCGGTCAGCAGCGGCCCAAGGAAACTGATGGTTATATCAGGATGGCGGATACAAAGCGTCCAAAGGATACGGTGGACGAAAAGATCAGGATGTCAGCATATGCACGTCCAAACGACACTGACGGGTCGATCCGGGTTGGGAGTTCAAAGAGACCAAAGGACAATACTGTGGATATACATATGCAGGGGAATAAAATCGCAAAAGATGTGGACAGGCCGATCCGTGTCACATCGATCCCCCTTCCGAAAAATATCGACGGCAAAGTAGAGCCAAAAAAAGAAGGAGATTTGATATTTAATCTTCGAGAATAAACTCTCCCGCGTTTTTCTGTTCGATCGATTTTTCACCCATATGTATGTGGATCGGGCATCCCTCCTCCTCATGTCCGCCGTTTTTCATAACCCATGTGAGAAGCGGGATCAGCAGTTCTCGTAATTCCCATCCGGATACGGTCAGATAATACCGCACGGTCGGCGGCGTTGTTTCCAGCACCCTTCTCTCGATAAGGTCCTTCTCTTCAAGCTCTTTGAGAGTGACTGACAGCGTTTTTGAACTTACGTTGCAGAGTCCGCGTTTCAGCTCGTTGAATCCTGCATATCCTGAGTTTCCAATGACAGCGATGATCATGAGAGCCCATTTTTTTACTGATCGTATCAAGAATTCCGTTCAGCGGACAGAAACATACGGTTGTGTGTTTCGGTATCTCCAAAGTATCTTCCTCCATGATTTTATGTTACGATCTTTAGCCTAATAAACCCAACACCAAGTTACAAAAAGAAATCTGTGTTTACAGGGAGTGATTATAATCTGATATCTTTAGATAATTCATGAGAGGATTTATCTCGTAAAATATACAATATTATAGTAATATGTTTGAACAGAGAATATTCGAGACCGATTTTCGCGTGGCATTGTCCGAAGAGCTCGACCGCCGAGGATTAAGCATCAGGCAGCTCTCGGAACTGACCGGGATTCCTGCGGTGACTCTGTATAAAATCGCATCCGGTGAACGCGATCCCCGTCTCTCTACCGTGAAAAAAATCGTTGCCGTTTTTTCTCCTCATCACGGCAAATTCATTGCGCTGATCGCAGCTAAATTTCTCCTTGATGAGAATGAAGGAGCAAAGATCGAGGCAAACGGAACAGCGTACAGGATCAAAGGATATGCGGCAAACTCTCTCGAAGACTGCCTTATCGTTGCCGTTCGCGCAAGAAACGACGGGGCAGCCGGCATTATCTGTGCGCCGATCCTCGCCTCGCTGATTGAAAAAATGGTGGACGTGCCGGTAGCAATTTTAAAACCTGATATGTATGCTGTGCTCGGCGCAGCAGAATCAATTGCAAAACGACTCTAAAACAAGAACGCTGAGGGGGAGATTTGAACTCCCGAGAGACTTTCGCCTCACGGGCTTTCCAGGCCCGCGCCCTACCGCTAGACTACCTCAGCCTAAAAACTAGCATAAAAGATGAGTTCTCTGCCTTTATTAAGTTACTGAGTTGGGGCTCGCGAACACACGTGTGGATCGTGCGATCAAACCGGGGTTTCCGCAGATGATTTTATCCGAATCAAACAGTGATTCGGCAAGAGCGATCAGTTTTCCGCTTTGCGTAATCAGAGCAACACTCTGTCCGCGTGAAAATGTATCCACGGATACGACGCCGACTCCGGCGAGCATCGCTCCGTTTGCCACGGCCTTTGCCGCTTTGTCGCGAATCACTATCTTCGGGCTATCCCCGATTGCCTGTTCGGGCGGAAGAATCATCGCCGAAAGTGCTGATTCATCTTTCAGTTCCACTGCATCGCGGATCTCGTGCAGAGTGTGTGCCTCATCACATGAAAATCCGCCGGATTTTGTCCGCCTTAGTTCTATCATCTGCCCTCCGCAGCCGAGAACATTCCCGATGTGCACACAGACCGACCTGATATAGGTTCCCGCTTCGCACCGGATTTTCAGGAGAACCAGTCTGTCCTGCATATCGATGAGTTCGATTCTGTAGATCACTCGAATGCGAAGTGCACGTTTTACTGCAGACCGTCTCGGCGGCCTCTGATAGACCCTGCCGGTGAACTGCTTTACGACCTCTTCGACACGTTCACGCGGAATATCCGCATGCAGCCGCATGCAGGCCACATACTCTTTTTCATGCTGAAGCAGAAGGGGGGCAAGTCTCGCTGCTTTACCAAGCATAACGACAAGAACCCCCGAGACCATCGGATCGAGCGTTCCTGAATGGCCGACGTCCGACTTCAGCATCTTGCCGACCCAGGCAGCAACCTGATGACTCGTGGGTCCTCTCGGTTTGTCAACCAAAATGATCCCGGTATATCCCATCAGTGACTCTCCGTCACAAGATAGGCGTTGAGAGCTTTGAGTGTCCCTTCGATCGATCCGTCGCCAATCACCGCCGGGGCATCGCCTCCGTACATCATTTCGTTTGCCGTTACCTCGCCTATTGCCATTTGGATGATGTTTTCCATCTTTGGAAGTTTTGCCAGTTTGAATGCCATCGGACTCGTGAATAAAATTGCACCAACGCCGGTCAGATCCATTACTTCATCGGTTTTCTCAACGTCATAACATCTGTATTCAACGGGGATCCCTCCAGCATGCTTAATGTCATCGGCAAGTTTGGGGTAGGTATTTCCTGCTCTTGGAATCCCGATTCTCTTCCCGCGGATCCATCGGTCGAGATACAGAACCAGATCTTTCGAATAGAAAAACGGCAGCATCTCTGCAGCGAGTCCGATGTTGTGTAATACTTTCGCGGTTTGCGGCCCGTTCGCTATTATTCTGACTTTGGAAGCCAGTTC
Organism: Methanocorpusculum sp. MCE; assembly: GCA_003315675.1. GTDB lineage: Archaea > Halobacteriota > Methanomicrobia > Methanomicrobiales > Methanocorpusculaceae > Methanocorpusculum. The sequence continues at coordinate 22,161 of NIZU01000024.1, read as the reverse complement.
CGGCTTGATACATGGGCCGAGTTTTTCAGCGACAAATGCGTTTGGGAAAAAGATAGCATCGAACCCCTCCTCATTTGCCGCTTTCACAAAACTCTCGATAACCTCCATGTTTTTTACCGGTTTGATGGGTGCAACGACCTTTGCTTTATGATTATATTTCTCACAAAGAACGGCGTCCTCTAATGCCCCGGTATGGCGGGTTATGGCGATTAACATATATGAAATTATTGGACTGTTAGGTTTAATAGTCGTTGTGTATAAATCACTAGTATGTTCGGGGTGGCGGCTGGGTTTTTAGCGGGTGTCATCTTTGGCACCATCTCAGGTTTTGTCCCAGGTATTCATTCAAATACCATTGCCGGGATACTTGCCGCACTCTCTTCCCCTCGTCATGGTATTCGGTGTCGAGGGGGTTTGCGTGATGATTGTGTCGATGATGATCGTTCACACGTTTGTTGATATTCTCCCTTCAACGTTTCTGGGCGTTCCCGATCCGGACACGGTTCTCTCAGTCCTTCCGGCACACAATCTCTGTCTTCTGGGTAATGGTCCGGAAGCAGTAAGAGTTTCTGCCCTCGGCAGTCTGTGGGGATTTATCTTTTGTCTCCCGCAGTTCGCTTTGTTTATGGTCGTTCTTCCGTCGGTTCAGGGGTATGTCGACTGGGGTATCGGTCTTGTGATCCTGCTTGCAGCCGGACTTCTTATCGTTTTCAGCAAAGCTCCCGTATGGTCATGTGCGGTATTTCTCGTGTCCGGTCTTCTAGGGATATATGCGATGCGGTTTTCGTATTTTTCCTTTGGCGTGTTTGGGATCGGCGAAATTCTCCTTCCACTCCTCACGGGTCTTTTCGGCATCCCGGTTCTCCTCACTTCTATGCGATCTCTGGTAAAGCCAGCCGAACAGACGTTTACCGGGCTGATGATTTCCCAGGGGGCAATTCTGAAAAACGGGATCAAAGGGGCTATTGCCGGCGCGATTGTCGGGTGGCTTCCGGGTTTTTCAAGTGGCACCGCGAATGCTTTGCTCGCCGTTCGAAAAAGTTCGGATTTCGAAAAAATAGATCCGCGGGAATATCTCATATCAACATCCGCAGCAAACACGGCAAATGCCGTTTTGGGTCTTACTGCGCTGTATGCCGTTGGAAGAATGCGTTCTGGGGCCATGATCACGCTCGCCTCGTTCGATCTGCCTTCGATCTATCTGCTGGTCCTTGCAGCAGGAGTTGCGGCGATCTCCGGCTACGCTGTAGCGGTTTACTCCTCCAGACTCAGCCGGATCATTATGCGTCTTAATCAGCGCGTCCTTTCAAAAATCGTTTTGTTGTTTCTTGTCGGCATAACCGCGATTATCTGCGGTCCCTTTGGTATTCTGATTCTGATCCTGTCAACGCTTGTCGGTATGATTCCCGGGATGATCGATATTCCAAGAATCTCTTGTATGGGGGCTGTTATGCTCCCGGTGATGCTTTTTACCCTTGGAATCTTAAATTTTTGATTTCACAACGCCGTAACTGTCCTGATAATTTCCATTGTATACGTTTTCTACTTTACCCTCGACGGTGTGGATAAGCATCTGTACGACCCGCATACCTTTGGTTACCGGTATGTCTTCCGGCCCGTAATTCGCCATGCAGAGTGTCAGATTGCCGCGAAATCCCGGGTCGATATATCCGGCGCCAAGTACAACCCCTTTTCTCCCGAACGATGATCTGCCCCAGAGTGTTGCACAGAGGTCTTTTGGGAGGCTGACGAACTCCATCGTCGGAACAAGAGTTAGTTCTCCTTTTTTTATTATGATATCCTCGGCACTTCTCAGATCATATGAGGAAGGCTGCAGAGATTCTTCGGCAAACGGGTCTATCCCTATAGATCCGTCTTTAATGCGTGTCCTGATTATCGATGAAGAGAGAACCATACAAGATAATACGCATCGAATGCAAATATACTATTAACTCTGGACTTGTGGGGTAGTGGATATCCTTTCGGGCTTCGAACCCGAAGAACCGGGTTCGATCCCCGGCAAGTCCGTAGCGTGCCTTACGAGAGCGCATACAAAAACCCATGTTTTTCGCATTTTTTTCCGTTCGCATGATAATAGGCTGAAATCTGCCGCAAATCTGCTTTTTAAATCAGAATATATTTAAGCAGAGGAAAGCAATTTTATAATGAGGTGTAAAGAACTATGACTTATGGAATTGAGTTTGTTCCAGGAAACGTAAATGTCAAACAGGTAGTAAACTACTGCCAGCTCGCAGAGAGCAAAGACATTGACTTCGCATGGATTACCAACCACTACAACAACCGCCACTGTTACCCGGTTTTAACCGCAGTAGCACTGGCAACGACCACACTTAAGATGGGGCCGGGTATCATGAATGCATTCACTGACACTCCGGCAGCAATGGCATCCTTTGCCTGCACCCTGAACGAGATTTCCGATGGACGTGCAACCCTCGGTATCGGTCCAGGTGACCTGTCCACCCTTCCAAAGCTGGCAATCCAGCCGACAAAGCCGGTTGCAAGACTCGGTGAGGCAATCGACCAGATTCGCGCACTCTGCAGCGGTGCAGAAGTCAAGAAAAACGGCAAAGAATTCTTTGACTACGATGGTGCAAAACTCACTGGTGTTACTCTCCCGGGCAAGAAAGGCATCCCAATCTACGTCGGTGCACAGGGACCCAAAGTTCTTGAGCTCGCCGGACTGAAAGGCGACGGTGCACTTATCAACGCATCCAACCCCAAAGACTTCGCAGTTGCAATCCCAATCATCAAAGCCGCATGCGACACTATCGGTAAGAAAGGATTCGATGTTGGGGCATACACTGCACTTTCAATCGACAAAGACGAGAAGAAAGCAAAGAAGGCAGCAAAGATCGTTGCAGCATTCATCGCAGCAGGATCTCCAGAAGCACTTCTTCTCCGCCACGGTCTCGACCTTGCAAACGTAGCAAAGATTAAGGACGCACTGTCCCGCTTTGACTTCGGTGCAGTCGGCGGACTTGTAACCGACAAAGAAATTGAAGCATTCACCATCTGCGGTACCCCAGACACTATCCGTCAGAAGTGCGATGACCTTACCGCTGCAGGCGTTACTCAGATCATCTTCGGCTCCCCGCTCGGACCCGACATGACGACCTCTATCCGCCTCCTTGGCAAGATTATGTAAATTCGGCACTGCCGATTTTACCCTTTTTCTTTTCAGATCTCAATTTGAAGATCATTTTTCACCGGCATGTTTGTTGCCAATGGTATTCGCGTATCCTTAAATTCAAAGGTGTAATGCCTGGAAAATTTCTTAAAAATACCGTATCATCGGTGTTTGGTTCGTTATTTTCACAAACGAGGCATCCAATGGCCTTCTCGTTCGGGAATTCCCATGCCTCCTTCATCCAAAACCCTGATATAACGTCAGAGGTATATTGAATAAGGTATTCTAATGATCGGTCATCTGCCTTTCAAAAGATAATAACCATACAATCCGTGAGTGTTCATGACAGAAAATCGTTCAAAACTTAACAAGGAACTTGCACAGATGCTGAAAGGAGGAGTGATTATGGATGTCACCTCGCCGGAGCAGGCTAAGATTGCAGAGGATGCGGGAGCCTGTGCTGTTATGGCTCTGGAGCGTATTCCTGCTGATATTCGTGCCGCCGGCGCGGTCTCCCGAATGAGCGATCCGAAGATGATCAAGGGTATCCAGAAAGCAGTTTCAATCCCGGTTATGGCCAAGGTCCGTATCGGTCACTTTGTTGAAGCGCAGATCCTCGAAGCTATCGAGATTGATTACATTGACGAAAGCGAAGTATTATCGCCTGCCGATGATCTCAATCACATCGATAAAACCCAGTTCAATGTTCCGTTTGTCTGCGGGGCCCGTGATCTCGGCGAGGCCCTTCGCCGCGTTGCCGAAGGTGCAACAATGATCCGAACCAAAGGCGAGGCAGGTACCGGGGACATCGTTCAGGCAGTTCGTCATATGCGCACAATGAACAGCGAGATTCGCCGCGTTGTCAGTCTTCGTCAGGATGAATTGTACGTTGCTGCAAAAGATATGCAGGTCCCGATCTCGCTTCTGCAGTTTGTTCATGATAATGGAAAACTTCCAGTCGTAAACTTTGCCGCCGGTGGGGTTGCCACTCCTGCCGATGCTGCTCTGATGATGCAGCTTGGGGCTGAGGGTGTATTCGTCGGTTCCGGTATCTTCAAATCCGGAAATCCGGCAAAACGTGCAGCAGCGGTCGTCAAGGCCGTTACCAACTATAATAATCCCTCCATACTTGCTGAACTCTCTGAGGATCTTGGCGAGGCAATGGTCGGCATCAACGCAGACGAAATCTCTATCCTGATGGTGGAACGGGGAAAATAACGGTGAAGATCGGTGTTCTGGCACTGCAGGGTGCATTCATCGAACACATCAGAATGCTGGAACGTCTGGGCGTCGAGACGTTTGAGATTCGAAATCTCTCCGATCTTGATGAAATCCCGGATGGTCTCATCCTCCCAGGGGGGGAGAGTACTGTCATGTCGAAGCTTTTGCTGGACCTTGGTCTCCATGAAAAGCTTTGCTCTCTCATCACGTCAGGCACTCCGGTAATGGGCACCTGTGCCGGGTTGATTCTGCTTGCAAAAAATGTTGAGGGTGGAAATACCTCTCTTGCGACGATGGACATTACTGCTGTAAGGAATGCTTACGGCCGTCAGCTCGGCAGTTTTGAAACGGTTGCACACTTTGCCGGGGCTGGAAATATTCAGATGACCTTTATACGTGCCCCGGTTATCACGCAGGTCGGCAAAAATGTTGTAGTGCTTGCAGAGGTTGACGGAACCATTGTTGCTGCCCGCGAAGATAATCAGCTTGTTCTGTCGTTCCATCCGGAGCTTGGTGAGGATCCTTCCGTTCACCAGTATTTCCTGAATATGATCTCCTGAACCAATTGAATATCCAAACTTTTTTTGAAAATAGTTCTGATGTTGAATAGTATCTGTCATTAAATACAGAAGGGGGATTTCCCCGCATCTGCATCCAAAAAGAAAAATGGTAAAATTGGGGTGTCCGATTACTCGGGCTTGCTGATAAGGGCGACCTTGGAGACGATCTCCCCGGTCTTCTTGTGCGGCTTGCGGATAATGCCGTCGCATCCCTTCTCGAGTTCGCGTGCCTGGTCACAAAGGTTTGCTGCTGCACGCATCATTTCGTGTGCTGAGGCGACGATTGGTACGTAGTCTGTCCACTCTTTGGTCATGAAACAGCCCTTGACGTTGACACCTGCAACTGCCTGTGCGATCTCGTATGCTGCACGTGCTTTTGCAAGTGCATAGGGGTTTGTGAACTCGCCTTTGGTCGAGTTGTCAGAGTTCAGAACAAGTTTCGGGAGTTCGAGCTCTGCACCTTTCTTGCCTGCTTTCACCTGGTCGATGACTTTGTCAAGCTCCATCTGGAGTTTGCGGAATGCACCGGTAAGTGCAAGGACTTTCACGAGGTTTCCGTTGTAGTCTGCCATCTCGACTGGGTCGAGGAATTCGCGGCGGGCGCCGATCATGGCGTCTGCTTTGACGATGATGTAGCCAAAGCCGGATGCCTTGAGTGCTTCCCAGCCTTCTTTCTTGGTCGTGACATCGTCAGTGATGACGATGGTCGGGATACCCGCTGCTTTGAGATCTTCGCGTGCACCGACCGGGCCTTCGAGAACTCCGTTCGGGGAAACAACGATTGCGAAGTCAGGCTGCCATGCTTTCAGGTTTGAAACGACACGGTCAACATCTTCCTTCTGCAGTTTGGTTCCGGAAGTTGCCATGAATGTCATCATGTCTTCGCGGTCTGCACGCTCATCTAAAAGTAACTCTGCCATAACACCGGATGCGATGTTACCGAGTTTTGCAACTCCTACCTTAACTACCATATTTGATACACCTCTCATTTTGAAATGAGAACATCAGTTTATCGACGAGAATCAATATAAGGTTTGTGAATGACACTGTTATGAAATGAAATAACCACAATTCCTGCCGCTTATCATCTATCTGAATCAGATGTGCGGGTGTTTCCGCGATGGTTTCATATATGCAGCCGGGGATATTGATGTAATATCTTGCTATTTGGGTGCTTTTGGATATTTCTGTCCGTTCCTGCCTGCGCGCATCTCTCTCATTCTATTCCGATGATACGAATGTTTAATCAAATCATTTATAGTTAATCAGGTTGAATTAATAATCATATGAAAGATACGCTTCTTACCGATCGTCAGAAGGGAGTCATACGGTATCGCAAAAAAGGTATGACGCAGCAGCAGATTGCTGATCGACTCGGCACCTCCAAGGCAAACATTTGTACTATTGAAAAATCTGCCAATGAAAATATCCGTCGGGCAAAGGAGACGCTGGAGTTTCTGTATACGCTTGACGCCACTGAACTGTGTGTTCTTCCGGAAGGCACGGATCTGATAGAAGCCCCGAAGATCATCTATATCGCAGCGGCCCCGCTCAATATAAAAATCCGGTATGATACTCTTGCCTTAATCAACAGGATTTCATCATATATGCCGGAAAAAATCAAAGGCCGGCATGTCAAAGAGAATATCATTATCTATCTGAATAATGACGGCGAACTGTACTTCGGCTGATTATGGTTCAGATCGTATTTTTCAGCTAATTCTGCCTGTGCGTTTTCTGGATGTTGTGTGTGGCGTTTGGGTGGATCCAAAGATCATACAACACTTTATATTCTCTCTTCTCCAATTATATAGGAGCCATCAATAGGCTGGTATCAGCAAGATATGCTGAATGAGGATATCCAGTTGGTATGAAATAAACGTGATTTCACGTTTGTTTTGTAATTGTGTAACTCTGAGCGGTAATTCCGCGGCAGAAGTTAAGACCTAGAATAGGTCTGATCAGATGCGCCGGGCGAACGTCTTTTTGATGTGCCCTTTCCTGGACGTCAGGAAGCGTGTTGGAAGTCAGGTTCTCTTTCGTGAGACTTGGAAACCGCAGTATAGTATAACAACTGCAAATCGGGTAATTGAACAGATAAGACGTTATCGTGTTCATAATCGGATATCCCGCAAGGAATCTCAATTGCGTGCAAAGTAAATCTTTGCGTGCCTTCACATGTTGGAAAATACACGTGTGTTGAACTCCCGTCTTTCCGTCCAGTGTGTCGCACACCCGCCATAAACGGCGTTGACTGCGTGTAAAACACAGAGACCGACAAAATGCGTCCCGCGGGTCGATTCCTCAAATAGCAGGAAGCCGGCGGTGAAAGAACGGCTGTCATATTGATGACAACCACAGCAGACGTCTTCTTTGCATAATGCAAGAGAAGGCACTAAAGGATTGATTAATATATGAGAACAGTGAGACCCCGCGCCGGGTCACTCGCATACTATCCTAAAGTGCGGGCTAAGGGCATCGTACCAAAGTACCAGTCCTGGCCGGCATACAATGGGCAGCCAATGCTCCAGGGATTTGCAGGCTACAAAGCCGGTATGACCCACGTGATCATGATCGACGATCACAAAAAGAGTCCGACTGAAGGTAAGGAGGTAATGGTTCCCGTAACCGTTATCGAGATCCCCGCCATGACCGTTGCAGCCATCCGTGTTTACGCTAAGGATACCTACGGCAAACACCCGCTTACCGAAGTCTGGGCAGAAAATCTTGAAGCACTTTCCGGCAGAATCACCAAAGCAAAGACCAACAACGCTGCAAAAGCAACGGAGAAGATCAATGCTGCAATTGGTGATGTTGTTGAAGTAATGGTGCTCATGTACACCAAACCGACCGAGATCACCGGTGTTCCAAAGAAGGTTCCAGACCTTATGGAGATCCGTGTTGCAGGCGGCAGTGCACAGGAACGCTTTGACTACGCCCTTTCCATCCTTGGAACCGATGTTGATATGAAGTCCCTCTTAAGCGAGGGCCAGTTTGCCGACATTACCGGTATCACCAAAGGAAAAGGATTCCAGGGTGCCGTCAAGAGATTCGGTATTACCCTTCGTAAGAGAAAGCACGCAAGAACCAAGAAGGAAAGACACATCGGAACTCTTGGTCCATGGAACCCCCACCACGTTCGCTGGCAGGTACCAATGCCGGGTCAGATGGGTTTCCAGCAGCGTACTGAGTTCAACAAACGCATCATCAAGATCGGTGAGAACGCAGACGAAATCAACCCGTCAGGAGGCTTCCTCCACTATGGTCTTGTTCGTACCAACTACGTTCTGATCAAAGGAAGCATTCCCGGACCGGCAAAGCGCCTCGTCAGAATTCGTTCTGCAACCCGCATGGGCGAGCAGAAGATTCAGGCCCCGGTTGTAGAATATGTCAGTCTTCAGAGCAAACAGGGGTGAAATGACCGATGAAAGCAAATGTAAAAGCAATTAACGGCTCAGTCCTCCATGAAATCGAACTCCCGGCCGTTTTCGACGAAGCATACCGGCCGGACCTCATCAAGAGGGCCATCCTCGCATACCAGAGCGAACAGTACCAGCCTCACGGGGCAGACCCGTATGCAGGTATGAGAACCTCTGCAGAAGGCTGGGGATCCAAACGTGGTGAAGCTAAGATTCCGCGTATCAAAAACGGAAGCCGTGCTGCAAAAGTACCGAACGTAAAAGGCGGTCACCCGGCACACGCGCCGAAAGCAGAGAAGATCCTTGTTGAGAAGATCAACAAGAAAGAGAAAGCAAAGGCAATCCGCTCAGCCATCGCAGCTACCGTTAACACCGAACTTGTCGCCGCACGCGGCCACAAATTCGAAGGCGAAGCAGCAATCATCGTTGAAGATTCCTTTGAGCAGATCGCCAAGACCGCTGAAGTCAAACTTGCCCTTACGGCACTTGGACTTGGCGCCGATCTTGAGCGCGCAAGACTCTCCAGAAATATCCGTGCAGGCCGTGGAAAGACACGTGGACGCAAGTATAAGCAGGCAAAGTCCGCTCTTATCGTGACGTCCGGTGAATTCCTCGCAGGTGCGAATATCGCAGGAGTCGACTGCGTATCCGTCAATGCCCTGAACATCAACGTTCTTGCACCCGGAGCCGACGCAGGCAGACTGACCGTCTGGACCGAAGCTGCAATCAAGAAGTTCGTGGAGGCCTAATCATGACACTTGCACACCCCCTCGTAACAGAAAAAGCTATGGTCCTTTTAGAGAACTCGAACCAGCTGTCCTTCGTTGTTGAGAAGGAAGCCGGCAAGGCAACCATCAAGGCAGCAATGGAGAAGAGCTTCGGCAAGAAGATCGTCTCAATCAACACCATGATGACCTCTAAAGGAAACAAGAAGGCAGTCATTACCTTTGAAGAGAAAAACGCCGCTGAAGAAATCCTTTCTCAGCTCGGAATCGTGTAAGGTGAGATAAATGGGACACAGAATAAGTACACAGTCACGTGGAAAAGGCGGTCCAACCTACCGCGCCCCGTCACACCAGTATAAAGCAGAGCTCAAACACTTTGGCTCCTCACTTGAGACCGTTCGTGCAACCGTCATCGACATTGAACATGACCCGGCACGTCACACCCCGATCGCTGTCGTGAAAATCGACGGTAAGGCGTCTGACAAGAAAGAATACGCGCTGATCACCGAAGGTGTCGGTATTGGTCAGGAACTCGTATGGGGACCTGAAGCCACTGTCGAAAACGGTAATTCGTTACCGCTCTCAGCAATTCCGACCGGAGTTGCCGTCTGCAACATTGAAGCCCGCCCCGGAGACGGAGGTAAATTCGTTCGTTCAAGCGGAGTTCAGGCCGTTATCATCGGAAAATCCGCTGGTAAAGTCGGTGTCAGAATGCCCTCGGGCAAACCAAAATGGTTCAGTGAAGCATGTCTTGCAACCGTTGGCCTTGTCGCCGGCGGCGGCCGCATAGACAAGCTGATCCTGAAAGCAGGTAAGCAGTATCACAAGATGAAAACCTCGGCAACCCGCTGGCCAAGAACCCGTGGTGTCGCAATGAACGTTATCGATCACCCATTCGGTGGTGGAGGACATCAGCACCCAGGTAAGCCAAAGACCGTTGCACGCGGAGCATCGCCCGGTAGAAAAGTCGGATCTGTCGCCGCACGCAGAACCGGATATCGGAGGTGAACGTAAATGGCAAAGAAAACTACTAAAAGAATGCCAAAGCGGCGAGAGGAATATACCTATCACGGCTATAATATTGAGCAGCTTAAAGCCATGTCCATGGACGAGCTTCTCGCTATTATGCCCAGCGGTGCCCGGAGAAAGGTCCTTCGCGGATTTACCCGCGATGAAGAGGACGTTCGCGCGAAGATCGCTGAAGGTGACGGTGTAAGAACCCACAGCCGTTCAATGATTATCCTCCCCGAAATGGTCGGCAAGAATGTTGCCATCTACTCCGGTAAGGAGTTCGTTAACGTAGAGATCCCGGTCGAAGGAGTTTTCCACTACTTTGGAGAGTTCGCTTTAACCCGCAAGAAAGTTACCCACGGAAGTGCCGGTATCGGTGCAACCAAGTCGAGTAAGTATGTTCCGTTGAAGTGATTGTTATGGCAAGAACAGAATACAGCAACAAACTTACCGGCGAAAACATCGCCCGTGCCAAGGCTAACGAACTCGGCTGCTCTCCAAAGCATGCTATTGAAATCGCTCACCTTGTCCGTAATATGATGGCAGACGACGCAGTTGCATACCTTGAACAGGTCATCGACCTCAAGCGCGCAGTTCCGTTCCACCGTTTTAACAGAAACGTCAGCCACCAGAAGAGCTTAAACGGCAAAACCTTCGGAACCGCAGCCGGCAGATACCCTGTCAAGGCAGCCGCCGAATACATCCGTTTAATTCGCTCTGCACAGAAGAACGCTGAATATGCAGGTCTCGCACCGGAAAAGATGGTCATCATCCATGCCGCTGCAAACAAAGGACGCTGCATGAAAGGAATCTTCCCCCGTGCAATGGGTAGAGCTACCCCTAAGCACAGAGATTCCGTCAACGTTGAAATCATCCTCCGTGAGGTACAGTAAGTATGACAATCGAAAAGAAGTTCGTTGCAGACGGTGTCCGCAAAGTCAGAGTCGAGCAGTACCTTAACAAGGAACTCAAACGTGCAGGCTACGGAGGGATGGACATCGTCCGGACCCCTGTTGGAACTCAGGTCACGATCTTTGCTGAAAAGCCGGGTATCGTTATCGGTAAAGGCGGTAAACTGGTTCGCCAGCTGACCACTGATCTTAGCACCGTTTACGGCATCGAGTCCCCCCAGGTCGAGGTTCAGCAGGTTGCAAACCCGAACCTCAACGCCCAGATCATGGCAGAACGCCTTGCAAATGCACTTGAACGCGGATGGTACTTCCGAAAGGCAGGTACTTCCGTAATCCGTCGTGTCATGGACTCCGGCGCACTTGGCTGTGAAGTTATCATCGCAGGTAAGCTGACCGGTGCCCGTGCCCGTGTCAAGAAGTTCGTTGAAGGCTACATCAAACACTCCGGCGAGCCGTCAGAGTCGATTGTTGAGAAAGGCTACGCCACTGCAATCAAGAAACTCGGTATCATCGGTGTTCAGGTCAAGATCGTTCCGCCGGGAGCAAAACTTCCGGATCAGTTCGAGATCCGTGCCGACGCAGCCCCTGCTCCGGCACGTGTCGTCGAGACTGATATCTTTGAGGAGTTCGATGCAGAGCTTGCAGCTGAACCCGAACCGGGATTTATTGAGGAGGTCTGAACATGGCTATCTTCAGAGCAAAAGAAGTCGCCCAGTTTTCCGATGCTGAATTAGTCGAGAATGAGCAGAAACTCAAGATCGAACTGATCCAGAACTATGGAAAAGTCAGCGCCGGTGGTGCACCGGAAAACCCCGGAAAGATCCGGGAAGTTCGCAGAACTATCGCACGTATCAAGACTGAACAGACCAAACGTCAGGCATAAATCTCGTCTATGATCACTCCGCAGAATATACTCAGACACGAACTTATCGGTCTTTTAGTATCTGTGGAGTCTTCACCGAACAGATATGAAGAAGGGATTTCCGGTGTCATCGTCGATGAGACCAGAAACACCCTTCGGATTCATACAGGGAATGGCATTAAGTGCCTGGAGAAACAATGTAAGTTACTCCGGGTGACCCTCCCGGATAGTGTTCAGGTGATAATAGACGGCAATGCTTTGTCTGTTTCTCCAACGCGGCGCGTAAGTATGCGCGTAAGCCCATATCGCAAGGTATGAGCGAGACATGAGGGTTAATATGGCAAAAAATATCGGCTTAAATGTCGCAGTCCCGGAAAAGGATTGTGACGATGTAAATTGTCCGTTTCACGGCAGCTTACCGGTGCGCGGCCAGGTGATTACCGGTAAGGTCGTAAGCGAACGAATGCAGGGAACTGTTGTCGTGGAGAGGAGCTTTCTTCATAAAGTCCAGAAATATGACAGATATGAGAAACGCAGCTCAAGAATCCACGCACACATGGCTCCATGCCTCAACGCCAAAATCGGCGACGAGGTAAAGATTGCAGAGTGCAGACCACTGAACAAAACGACCTCCTGTGTAGTTGTCGAGGTGACTAAGGAATGAGAGGCTTAACGTCCAAAATTCCGCGCGCACTTCAGACCGGCTCAAAGATGGTCTGTGCAGACAACACGGGTGCCCGTGTTGTACAGATTGTTTCCGTCTTCGGTTACCATGGTGTTAAAAACCGGCAGCCTAAGATGGGACTTGGAGACCTTGCGACTGTCACAGTCAAGAAAGGAACCCCGGACATGAGAAAGAAGCTCGTAAGAGCTGTCGTTGTCCGTCAGAAGAAGGAATTCCGTCGCCCCAACGGCCTCAGAGTATCCTTCGAAGAAAACGCAATGATTCTTCTGAACGAAAACGGTGATCCGCGCGGAACCGACATCAAAGGCCCGGTTGCCCGTGAAGTCGCAGAACGTTTCCCGAAGGTTGGATCAATGGCAACCATCATTATCTAAGGTGAAAACATGGCACGTATTTCAAGCACTCAGCCAAGAAAGCAGCGGAAGTTCCGGTATAATGCTCCGATTCACACTCGTGGTGCATTTTTACACTCTCCTCTCGCAAGCGATCTTCGCGCAAAGTATGGAAAGCGCAGTTTCCGTGTTGTTACCGGCGATACCGTCAAAGTACTTCGTGGCGAATTCAAAGGAACCGAAGGCGTTGTTGACAGCGTAGATGTCAAAAACACGAAGATCCTTGTTCATGGAGTTTCTGTCAAGAAAGCCAACGGCGAAGATGTCCCAAGACCACTCGATCCGTCCAAGATAATGATCACCAAACTCAACACAAAAGATGCAGTGCGTGTTGCACGTCTTGAGGTGAAGGCATAATGACCCGAACCAAGAGAATTACTGCACCGGATGCATGGCAGATCGCCAGAAAAGAAAGCAAATATGTCGTCAGCACTTCAAGCGGTCCGCACGACGGTTCAGCTCTTCCAATCGGCATCTGGCTCCGCGACCACATGCAGTTTGCATTAAACACCAAAGAAGTCAGAAAGATTCTGCACGACCGTCAGGTTGTCCTGAATGGTCACATCGTAACCGATGAACACATCGGAATCGACGTCTTTGACATCATCAGCTTCCCGAAAATCGACAAGCACTACATGATCCTTGTTGACGAAAAGGGACGCCACAATGAGTACAAAATCTCCGCAGATGCAGCAAAAGTCCAGCTCGTAAAAGTTGCAAACAAAACCATCATTAAAGGCGGCAAGACACAGATCAACTTAACCAGCGGTGCAAACTTCATCGGTGAAGATGGCTACAAAGGCAAAGACTCGCTCGTTATCGGTATTGCCGGTGACGACCGTTTCGCCGTTCAGCAGCACTTCCCGTATGCAGTCGGCAACATGGCAGTCATCATCGGCGGACAGCACACGATGAAAACCGGTAAACTCGTGGAGATCCTTGTTCAGGGTTCATCCCTGCCGAACCGTGTCATCATCGAGGATGTTGCCGGCACCAGATTCGAGACCATCGAAGACTATGTCTACATGATCGGAACCACCGAGTCCTTCCTCAAAACCTGGGGTGTTGACGCATGACCAATATGCAGACTCCGTTCGTTGCAAAAGTCGTTGTCCACATGGGCGTCGGCGAAGCAGGTGAGCGTCTTGTCAATGCCGAGAACATCATGGCTGACCTGACCAAAGGTGCAAAACCAATCCGCTCCTATGCCAGAAACACTCTTCCGGCATTTGGTATCCGTAAAGGACAGCCGATTGGATGCAAAGCTACTCTTCGCGGCAAAAAGGCAATGGACTTCCTCGAGATGGCACTCAAAACCTATGCTGTGGAAAATGTTCTCTACACCCGTCAGTTTGATGCAACCGGCAACTTTGGTTTCGGTATCGAAGAACACACCGACTTTCCGGGACAGGCATATGACCCGAAGATCGGTATCTACGGTATGGATATCATCGCCGTCATTGAAAAGAAAGGAACCAGAACCGCACGAAGAAAAATCCAGCAGAAGAAGATCAACAGCAAACTCCATGTGGCTAGTGAAGAATCCATGAAGTTCGTTACTGAGACCTTCGGCATTGAGGTGGAGTAACATGGCAGCAAAAGACAACGGCAAAGTCCAGCAGAAAAAGTATGGCCGCGGTGCAAACCAGTGCCAGCTGTGCGGACGTAAGCAGGGACTTGTGCGCAGATACAACATTTACTTCTGCCGTCAGTGCTTCCGCGAATGGGCACCCACCATGGGCTTTAAGAAGATGAACTAAGAGGTGAAGGAGAATGACAAAACAGAATCCTATCGCAGACGCAATGAGCGCTATCAAGAATGCTGGTGATACTGGTAAACTTGCAGTGACCGTTGAACCGGCAAGCCGCCTCTTTGGTGACATGCTTAAGATCATGCAGGAATATGGCTACATCACCGGCTTTGAAAAGATCGACGACGGAAGAGGAGGTCAATTCCGGATTGCTCTCTCCGGCGGCATCAACAAATGCGGTGTAATTACGCCGCGTTTCTCGGTGAAAGTTGAGGACCTCGAGTCCTGGGAAATCAGATACCTTCCGGGAAAGGGCTTTGGAATTATCATCCTGACCACTTCCAAGGGAGTTATGTCCCACGAACAGGCACGTAAGCTCGGCATCGGTGGCGAGCTTTTAGGGTACGTCTTCTAAGGAGTGAAAACAATGGCTGAATTGATTTTCGAAATCCCGAAAGGCGTAACCATCACCAAGACTGGTGATCTCGTTACCGTGAAGGGATCCAAAGGTGAACTTACCCGAATAATGTACCACCCTGCGATCAATATTACCATCGCAGACGGTTCTGTTACGCTCGTAAGTACTTCCGCAAGACGCAGTGTATATGCACTGCTTGGAACCTACAAAGCACACCTCGGTGTCATGGGCAAAGGCGTATCCGAAGGATACGAATATCATATGAAAATTGTATACAACCACTTCCCTATTCAGGTCAAAGTTGCCGGCGACAAAGTCGAGATTGTAAACTTCCTTGGTGAGAAGCAGGCGCGGTATGCAAACATCGTAGAAGGTGTCAAAGTAAAAGTCCAGGGCGATGAACTGATCTTAAACGGTATCAACCGTGAGACGATCGGTAACACCGCGGCAAATGTCGAACAGGCATGCAGGGTCAGAAACCGGGATCCGCGTGTCTTCCAGGACGGTATTTACATAATCAGCAGAGGCGACTAACATGGCGAGTGAAATCAAGAAACTTATCAAAGCTCGTGGAGCTAAGAAGTCATCCCGCTTTGCCCGCCAGTGCCTCCAGGCTAAAGTAAAACTGGCAGACAGCTGGAGAAGACCACGGGGTCTCCACAGCAAACAGCGTAAGGACTACCGTGCAAAGGGTGTACACCCGGAAGCAGGTTTTGGAGCACCGAAAGCAGTACGTGGATTCCACCCGAGCGGATACCGCGAAGTTCTCGTATTTACTCCGTCCGAACTTGATGCTGTTGATCCGGCAACTACCGCAGTACGCATCGGCGCAACTGTCGGCGGTGCAAAACGCAGTGTTATCCAGACCAAAGCTGCCGAACTCGGCATCATGGTTTTGAATCCGAAGGAAGCAAAAGTTGCCGTTACTCCGGTTGCACAACCCGCAGAAGAGGTGAAAGCAGATGAGTGATCTCGCATCCCAGCGCAGAATTGCCGCATCCGTTCTTGGCTGCGGTGAAAACCGTGTATGGTTCAACCCGGAAAAACTCTCTGACATCCAGAATGCAATGTCCCGCGAGGATATCCGCAACCTCATTGATGAGGGTGCAATCTCTTCCCACCAGAAGAAAGGAATCTCCCGCGGACGCGTCCGGGCCCGTATGGTCAAACGTTCGTACGGACACGGAAAAGGTCCGGGACGCCGGAGCGGTGCAAAAGGCGCCAGAACTCCGTCCAAGACCCAATGGATCAAAAAGATCCGTGCCCAGCGTAAAGAACTCCGTACTCAGCGTGAAGCAGGATCCATCACACCGACCGAATACCGCAGACTTTACCGTCGTGCAGCAGGTGGTCAGTTCCGTAACGTCGCTCACATGAAAACTCAGATTGAGCTAGTAACCTCCAGGAGGGAGTAAACAATGGCAATTAATGGAAGATATTTCGTTCAGTTCAGAAGACGCCGTGAAGGCAGAACTGATTACTACCAGCGCCAGCGTTTAATCGTTTCTGGTAGAAACCGTATGGTTGTCCGTAAGACAAACCGCCACATCATCATCCAGCTCATCGCAGCTCAGATGGATGGGGATTACACTCTTGTTCACGTCAACAGCCGCGAACTGGTGAACTTCGGATACAAAGGATATCTCGGAAACACCCCTGCCGCATACCTTACCGGTATGCTGTTCGCAGTTCGTGCACAGAAAGCCGGCTACGAAGGTGGAATCGCAGATATAGGTCTGCAGGTTGCATCGACCGGTGCACGCGTGTTTGCTGCAATCAAAGGTGCCGTCGATGCAGGTTTCGACGTTCCGGTAGGAGAAGCAATTCTTCCGGACGATGACCGCTGCAACGGCGCCCACATCGCTGAATATGATGAACGCTTTGCCGGTCTCGTTGAAAATATCGAGGCTACCAAAGACGCAATTATGAAGGAGCTGGAGTAATATGGCTTACGAGCAGGAAGTATGGGTCCCAGTAACCGGCCTTGGCAAGAAAGTCATGGCAGGCGAATTTGCAAGCTTCGATGAGATCCTTGCAAGCGGACAGCCCATCAAAGAGGCAGGCATTGTTGACGCAATGCTTCCCGATCTTGTTGACGAAGTCCTCTGCATCGATATGATGCAGCGTATGACCGACTCCGGACGTCGTATTAAGTTCAGAGCTGTGGTCGTCATCGGCAACAAGAATGGTTACGTTGGTTTTGGCCAGGGCAGAGATGTTCAGGTCGGAACTGCAATCAAGAAAGCAATCACAAATGCAAAACTGAACATTGTCAAAGTCCGCCGTGGATGCGGTTCATGGGAATGCGGCTGCGGTATGAAACACTCTGTACCAATGCAGGTCACCGGTAAAGCCGGTTCCGTCGCTGTTACCCTTAAACCAGCTCCGAAAGGAATCGGTCTTGTGACTGGTGATGTTGGTAAGAAAGTACTTACCCTTGCAGGCATTCAGGATGTCTGGGTTAACACGAGTGGAAACACCAGAACTACCCTGAACTTTGCAAAGGCAACCTACAATGCACTTCGTGAAACGAATCTGATTCGTATCGGAGGGCGTAAATAATGTATGCTGTCGTTCAGGTTCGCGGTGTGGTCAACACCCGCCGTGACATCAAGGAAACCCTGAAGATGCTCCGTCTTCACCACATCAACCACTGTGTTCTTGTGCCTGAGACACCCGAGTACCTCGGTATGATCCGTAAAGCAAAGGATTTCATCGCCTTTGGTGAAGTTGACGCTGCCACTGTGGCAACTATTCTCACTACCCGTGGAAGACTTACCGGCAACAAACCGCTCACTGAAGAGTATGTGAAATCAGCAACTTCCTATGGAAGAATTGAAGAATTTGCAGCTGCTCTTGTCAACGGTGAGATCCGTATGAAAGATGTCCCCGAACTTAAGCCGGTGCTTCGTATGCACCCGCCAAGAAAGGGATACAAGACCACGAAACGCACGTATACCCAAGGCGGTGCCCTTGGCTATTACGGTAAGGAGATCAATGATCTTCTGATCAAAATGAGGTAATTAGCATGCCAGTAAACAAGCGTTCAAAGTTCCGGGGGACCCGCACCTGTGGTGGGGGTACCCACAAAAACCGCCGTGGTGCAGGTAACCGTGGAGGTCGTGGAGCAGCCGGATGGCGTGACCACAACTTTACCCGCTGGTATCTTCTCGGAAAAACCGAGGGAAAACACGGATTTGTCAGTAAGATATCTGTAACGTATGAAGTTCTTGATATTGGCGACATCGATCAGATGATCCCTGATCTTGTTGCCCGTGGAATTGCAACTCAAAACGGAGATGTTATTACTCTTGATGCCGCACAGATTGGTGTAGAGAAGATCCTCGGCGGAGGCAAAGTCACTCACAAACTTGCCATCACTGCAGAGGGCTTTTCAGGCCGTGCTGTTGCTAAAATCGAGGAACTGGGTGGAACCACCCAGACCTCCGAATAATTTTTTGGTTTATAACTCATGGGAGAACTGTTGGATCGAATAGAACCCCTGCTGGCTAGAATGCCGGCAGTCAAGCCACCGGAAGGTCACGTCCACTTCAAAAACAAGCTGATGTGGACAGCTGCGGTGTTGCTGCTGTACTTTATTTTAACGAACATTCCGGTGTTTGGTCTTTCCGCCACATCAATCGATGTTTTTGAGTATTATCGTGCCCTTTTAGCCGGTGCACAAGGTACTATTCTGCATCTTGGTATTGGACCGATCGTTACCGCATCAATCGTTTTGCAGTTACTCCGCGGTGCTGATCTGATTAAAATCAACACATCAGACCAGCGTGGCCAGGTACTCTACATGGGTCTGCAGAAAGTCCTTATCTTTGTCATGATTATTCTTGAAGCTCTGCCGAACGTGCTGGGCGGATGGATGAGTGCTGATCCTGCCGTTTCAGCATTTTTCGGCGGAAACGCCGCGTTTGTCATGCTGTTGATCTTCCTGCAGATTTGTATTGGCGGTGTCCTCGTCATGTTTATGGATGAGGTCGTCTCCAAATGGGGTATCGGGTCCGGTGTCGGTCTTTTTATCGTCGCAGGAGTCGCCCAGGGTCTTATTAACGGATTCCTCAACTGGGAAGCAACGACCGATCAGTTTGCGGTCGGATTTTTCCCGAGACTGTTCCAGGTCATTGCCGATGGTTCAAACTTTATCGAATACTTCGGTCTTCAGCTTCTGGCTCTCGTAACAACCGTTGGATTGTTCATCATTATCGTGTATGTTGAATCAACCCGTATTGAGATCCCCCTTGCTCATGCAAATGTTCGCGGTGCAAGGTCAAGGTTCCCGGTAAAACTTGTCTATGCAAGTGTTCTGCCGATGATTCTTGTCCGTGTGCTGCAGGCAAACGTCCAGATGATTGGTATGCTCCTTTCGAGTATCGGATTCACAGCACTTGGAGAGTTCAACAACTCAACGCCGATTAATGGTCTGATGTGGTATCTTGCTCCGATCAACCAGCCTCAGGACTGGATGTGGTGGCTCTCCTCATTCACCGGAACCGGTCATGCCGTATGGGAAGTTCTTCTCCGTGTGGGTATTGATTGTACGGTGATGATTCTTGGAGGCGCCCTCTTTGCAATATTCTGGGTCAAGACGGCAGGTCTCGATTCGAAGCATGTTGCCCGGCAGATTCAGAACTCCGGTATGCAGATCCCCGGCTACCGGAGATCTCCCGCCGTTCTTGAACGTTATCTCGACAGATACATTCCCCGTGTAACTGTTATTGGAGGAGTGTTCATCGGTCTTCTGTCTGTTCTTGCGAACATGCTTGGTATCATCGGTTTTGTTGGCGGAACCGGTCTCTTACTGACCGTCTCGATCATTTACCGTCTGTATGAACAGATCGCAAATGAGCAGATGATGGAGATGTATCCGTTTATGCGGGGCTTCTTCGACAAAGAATAAAGCAAATCCCCAAAAATATACCCATATTTCTTTTTTTTGCAGAAAGCAAATCCTTGTCTAAGACCGCGATCTGTAAATTATCGCCGTGATCGTGAAAATACATTTATTAGCCTCCAAACCCAACTTTAAAGATACTATCTCCAAAGGAATAGAATAACCATGTCAGGCAAAAAAGTAATCATCACCGGCGTTCCAGGCGTTGGCAAAACCACCGTCATTAACGCGGCATTTGATAAAATCACCGCTGAAGGTGTCAAATATCAGAATCTCAACTTCGGCAGTTTCATGTTCGAAGTCGCTCAGGCGGAAGGCCTTGCCACCGACCGTGATCAGATGAGAAAGCTCGACCGTATTGCCCAGAAGCGTCTCCAGAAAACCGCTGCCGAGAAGATCGCTGCAATCGACGGCAATGTGATCGTCGATACCCACGCCTCGGTCAAGACCCCGAACGGCTATCTTGCCGGCCTTCCCGAGTGGGTCGTATCGGCAATTATGCCGGATGTGATCGTTCTCGTTGAGACCGACAACGACCAGATTCTGGTTCGCAGACTCTCCGACGAGACGCGTGTTCGTGACGTCGAAGGTTCGAAATCCATAGCTGAGCATCAGGAAATGAACCGTGCATTCGCCGCTGCATACTCTATGCTTACCGGCTGTACGGTTAAGATCATCACCAATGCAGACTTCCTTTTAGACAAGGCTGTAGATGATCTTGTAGCAACGCTGAGGTAACTGGTCATGGACAGAGCCGAGTTCAGCAAGAAATACAGTATGTATATAGCCCTTGCTGTAGTTTTTGGCATGATGATGCTTTACGGCTGGCAGGAAGCCCGTCAGGTTATCGCAGGTATTGTAAATATCGTAATAGGTCCTTTTGCGGCACTTGGTCTGCCGTTCTTTGCTCTTGTTCTGATTCTCGCAACGATCACGGGTTTCTACTCCTCCCTTATTCAGAAATACACGATAGATTACGAAAAGATGGCCGAAAACCAGGCAAAGACCAAAGAGTTCCAGGCAAAGTTCCGTGAAGCCCAGCTCTCGGGCGACGAGAAACTCATCAAGAAGATGCAGGCACGCCAGCAGGCAATGATGGCCGATCAGATGGAGATGTCCAAAAGCCAGTTCAAGCCTATGGCATACATTCTGGTTTTAACTGTCCCGATCTTCTTCTGGCTGATCGAACACATCCCGACCGAAGCACAGATGCTTGCAGATCCTAGTCTCTCAACGGCGATCGTCATCCCGTTTGCAGGTCTTTCCACCTACCTTGAAGTTTACCTTGGTTTCTTCCCGCTGTGGATTCTCTGGTATATGCTTTGCTCATTGGTAATGTCCCAGATAATCAGAAAGTCTCTGAATATCGGGGGTATGTAAGTGAGGATAACGATCAGCGGGTCGCCTGGATCAGGCACGACAACTCTTGGTCGTTCGATTGCTGAGAAGTATTCATACAGATATGTATCGGCGGGGGAGGTGTTTCGCGGTCTTGCAAAGGAGCGGAATATGGATCTTGCCGCATTTGGAAAAATTGCCGAGACCGACCCTGCGATCGATCTGGAGATCGATGCCCGTCAAAAAGAGATCGGCGAGTCATCGGACGATATTATCCTTGAAGGCCGGCTTGCCGGCTGGATGGTGGAGAATGCCGATCTCAAAATCCTTTTGTGCGCCTCCCCCGAGTGCCGTTCGACCAGAATCGCGGCACGCGAGGGTCTGACGGAAAAGCAGGCATTCGAGTTGACGGTCGAGCGCGAGGCCTGCGAGGCCGGACGGTATATGGAGTATTATGAAATCGATATTCTCGATATCTCCCCGTATGATATGATCCTGAACTCGGAAACCTTCAGCGCGAACGAGTTATTTGCGATTGTCGATGCTGCAGTCTCTGCGCTCCTGAAACGCGAGTAACTATTTTTTTTGATTTATCTGTTCAGCCGTAAAATTCGCGGATGATAAGGATTCATAAATCCTCCCGCCCGATCTTCTTGAATGGGTGGTAATTGCGGGAAGCCTGATACGTATCACGTATAAAATGAAAAATAAATATAGGACTTACGCGGTGTTGGTGTGGATTCAATTCGGAAAGGGTATCGACTAGTTTGGCCGCACGAAAAAAACAAACCGCGAATCGGCGCGAATCCCGCAA
>NIZU01000023.1 GCA_003315675.1 Methanocorpusculum sp. MCE | reverse complement strand
TTGGTCAATTTAAATTGACGCCTGACAGGGACTAGTTTTCTCTTTTGTTGCGTTTACGAGATGTTTGAATGAGGGCTATATTGCCAACTGTCAAAGTCAGGATTCAAGATATTGATTAACTAACGTATTTATATTATGGGAGTGTTTTAATAACATTTAGTTAACCAACCCCTTTATTCCCGAATGCGCGGAGATAAGGAGGAAGACGGAGACATACTTTAGTCGGAGGAGCGGCATTACACTGATAAATAACAGAATTAAATCAATCAAATAACTGATACAGCAGAGTATTGCCCTGAGAAAAAGAGACATTGTACCAATTCAAAAAACAGTACGTTTGTCCTAATCTCCTTGTCGGAGATTGCCCGATAATGAATGAAGTTAAAACATTCTCATGAGAGCAATTCGTTATTGACAAGATAAAAAAAAGGTAGTTGGAATAAAAGTTGGCAGAAGATATTCACCTTATCCTATGTTTTTTCAGACAAGGCACATATCTCCGATTTGTAACAATAATAATAGACGATAGCCATAAAAACGACCGCCCCAACAATATTGCCAAGGGTTGTCCAGATTATGTTGTTTGTCCACATACCGACCCAGTTGAGATTTGTGACAGTATTCCCGGTAAAGCCGTTCGTAATGATCGCTGCCGGGATGAAGAACATATTTGCAACACAGTGTTCAAATCCCGAGGTCGCAAAAGCCATAATCGGAAACCAGAGAGCAGCTATCTTGGAAATCACATAATCCGCAGCAAGGCCCAGGAACAAAGCAAGACATACAAGCCAGTTACAAAGGATTCCTTTAAAGAAGCAGGAGAAAAGACCCATCGTTCCGGTATAAGCAACTTTAACTGATCCTATCTGGATCGCACGAAGACCAAAGGCCGTTTCCGTCACGACGCCGGCAGCATCCCACGAGGAGTACGGACCGTAACTGACGAGAAACGCCATGAATACTGATCCGATAAGATTCCCTACGTAGACGATGCCCCACAGATAGACAAGTTTTCTCATCCCTATATGACTCTGAAGGATCGACATCGGAGCGAACATCGCATCGCCGGTAAAAAGCTCAGCCCCGGTGAAGACGACAAGCATCAACCCGACCGGGAAAACAGCACCGACGATCAATTGCGAGATACCCGGACCAAAATAGGCTGCAGCATCTGTCGAACTAACTGTTGCAAGCGTAGCGCCCATTGCAACATAGGCGCCGGCAAGAAACGCACGAACTAGCATATTCAATGCCGGAAGACTGGTCTTAGATTTACCAGCGGTTCCAATTTTCACGCATACCTGCGCAGGACTGAATGTAACCATACATGTACCCCTTCACAATTCAGTCGAAAAACCCAATGTGACGTGATTATACTCATTAGGCAGGAACCGATATATCAATCATTCTTTTTGACATGATTAATCATGATAGATTATTATCATCTAGAGAATATCTATCAACCCATTTTTTAACGCGAATCATGATTTAAGGAAGATTGGCTACATCCATACCCCCTCACCCCCCCAAAAAAAAGAAGAATACCCATTATTCCTTGACGTTTTTTTTTTAATTTACACTCTGTTTTGAATCGTTTTCACCTGATAGATATTATAACAAAATGCAGCCAGCATATTTTTCACTCGTACTCTTTGCAGCGTTGTTACCTTCACCAACCCTGCATGAAAAACATGAGAATATCTATCAACCCATTTTTTAACGCGAATCATGATTTAAGGAAGATTGGCTACATCCATACCCCCTCACCCCCCAAAAAAAAGAAGAATACCCATTATTCCTTGACGTTTTTTTTTTAATTTACACTCTGTTTTGAATCGTTTTCACCTGATAGATATTATAACAAAATGCAGCCAGCATATTTTTCACTCGTACTCTTTGCAGCGTTGTTACCTTCACCAACCCTGCATGAAAAACATTTTTGATCACTGCATAGGGTCTCTCGCCCTTTGATCTCTTCCTACTTATTCGCAGATTTCTCAGTTTATCTCGTATGCCAATGGGATGCCCTCTCGCTCCCCTTTTCATTGTGGCACTATATCCCTTGCATTTTGCTCCCTGATATCCCCGATCCCGATAGACCACTTCTCCTTTTTCTGAGAGGTCCACCTGACTATCATGAACATTTGCCGTGGTGGTTTCAATGCGTCGAATAAGATCGTGCGTCGTATCCATGATGGTATGAAGTTTATAGCCATAGTGCATTTTGCCGTTCTTGGACATGATTTTTCCATCTTTATCCCGTCGTGTTTTTGCCTGATCTCCTCGCGGCGTGTCTTTCTTACAATGACCGGGTTCAGCATACACAAACGTTGCATCCTGAATCATACCTTGTTCAATTTTCAGACCTTTCAGGTCAAGTTGTCTCTGAAACTCCTGCCAGACCACTGTATCAACGCC
>NIZU01000022.1 GCA_003315675.1 Methanocorpusculum sp. MCE | reverse complement strand
TGGAGTTCGAGGTCGCGGACCCGTTCCATGAGGTCGGCATAGTCGCGTTCGAGTTCTTCGAGGCGTTTTTCCATGTTTTCCTGGGATGTCATGTATAGGAGATTGGCTACATCCATACCCCCTCTCCCCTCCCAAAAAAAGAAGAATACCCATTATTCCTTGACGTTTTTTTTTTAAATTTACACTCTGTTTTGAATCGTTTTCACCTGATAGATATTATAACAAAATGCAGCCAGCATATTTTTCACTCGTACTCTTTGCAGCGTTGTTACCTTTACCAACCCTGCATGAAAAACATTTTTGATCACTACATAGGGTCTCTCGCCCTTTGATCTCTTCCTACTTATTCGCAGATTTCTCAGTTTATCTCGTATGCCAATGGGATGCCCTCTCGCTCCCCTTTTCATTGTGGCACTATATCCCTTGCATTTTGCTCCCTGATATCCCCGATCCCGATAGACCACTTCTCCTTTTTCTGAGAGGTCCACCTGACTATCATGAACATTTGCCGTGGTGGTTTCAATGCGTCGAATAAGATCGTGCGTCGTATCCATGATGGTATGAAGTTTATAGCCATAGTGCATTTTGCCGTTCTTGGACATGATTTTTCCATCTTTATCCCGTCGTGTTTTTGCCTGATCTCCTCGCGGCGTGTCTTTCTTACAATGACCGGGTTCAGCATACACAAACGTTGCATCCTGAATCATACCTTGTTCAATTTTCAGACCTTTCAGGTCAAGTTGTCTCTGAAACTCCTGCCAGACCACTGTATCAACGCCTGATTCGGACATGCGCTCCCGAAATAACCAGATCGTTGAATTGTCGGGTATTTTGTCAGGACAGCCAAGAGTTCGCAAGATCGAATCTTGCTCACCGTTTCGGGCTAACGCCCTCACTTACCATGCCAAAAAGAAAGACGATCATAAATTTCACGTTCAACGGCGAGATCAGACAGATTATACCAGACTTCCAGAAGCTGAATCTTGAACATAAGTATGACATCGACATTGGGATGACCGCCCTTGCCGGATTTATTTGCATACATGGATTCAAGAAGAGGGCGAAACACATCCCAATCAAGTGTTTTACCAACGTCGGAGAGACGGTCGCCAAGTTTTTCATAACGTTCGTGATATGCCTGGTTGAGACCAAAGCTGCTGAAAGTCCCCATACATACTACTCAACGTACGAAAAGAAAGTACTTTCTGTCAAAAAAAAGGTTGTTAGAAATTCTCATATCAGGCTTCCCGGCGAGGATGCTGTATTTGGCGAATTGATTCTGCCTGCCGGAGCTGGTATTCGGCCAATGGATATTGCTGCGCTTGGGACCTACGGAATATATGAAGTCACCGTCAGATCGGTGAAAATATGTATTATTCCCTCAGGCTCGGAACTCATCCCTCTTGGAGCAAAACCAATCGGCGGAGAAATTATCGACAGCAATACTCCAATGGCGGAATCCTATCTGAAGTTCTGCGGGGCTGATGTTTTCCGAACGGATATTGTTCCTGATGAGTATCAGGAGATTGAAAATGCGGTAAAATCCGCAGTCAAAGATGCCGATATTGTTATCATCTCTGCAGGAACATCGGCGGGCACCGAGGATTACACGGAAAAAGTTATCAAAGACCTTGGAACTCTGGTGTTCCACGGGGTGGCTCTCAATCCCGGAAGACCAGCATTGTTTGGTCTTATCGATGAAAAGCCGGTTTTTGGCATGCCTGGATATCCGGCCGCAGCCCAGACATTTCTCCGGGCGTTCATCGCCCCGTTTTTGCTAAAATGGGGCATCAAACCTTTAGCTTCTGAATAGATCCTCTCTGTTCGACTCGGCGACTCTTTTGAATCATCTGCTTCCATGGAGAACTATAGTCGTTTTTCCGTTGGAAAAATCGGTGGTGAATACGTCGCTATTTCCCAGCCTTCCTGGTCCAGTGTCCAGAAAACGACCGTTCAGTCCAATGCTTTGATCGTAAATCCTTTTGGGACGGGTACATTCCATATCGGGGATCATGTCCCGGCAATTATCCGGTGCAGCAGAGATGAACTCGACTCCACTATCCTGATTGCCGGAGCATACGAGCGAGTTTTTGAACCGCTGAGTATTCTAGCAAAGAAACAGGGAATCACGCTCAGATATGGTGATCGTAATCAGGATTCAGCTCTGCATCATCTGCAAAATAACAGCGCTCATCTCAGCTGTTTTGTCGGGACGGATGTATTGCCGCGTGGAGATTTCATCTCCGTTATGCTTGCAGTATCCCCGAGTGGAGAGACGATCTACCTTGTGTACAGAACCGATCTTCCCGAAAAAGATCTGATAACTGCGTTATTTGCTCTTACTGAAAACGATGAATTTGTAACCGGGGCTGCTGCTCTGGGGTATCATGTCGTATAATATACCGGATTATGTCATGCTCTGGGATGACATGATCGAACGCTCCTCTGCACAAAAACGGGCTATCCGTGACGACTCCCCGGGTTTTTGGGATGATCCCGTAAACGTGGATAATTTTGTGCGCAGACTTCAGTATAACGACCGTACGAGAATTGAGCATCAGTTAGCTTCGATGCATATTCCACAAGGTTCATCGGTATTGGACATTGGTGCGGGGCCCGGCACCCTTGCGGTACCTCTGGCTCAGTTAGATTGCGAGGTAACGATTGTAGAGCCCTCGCTGCTTATGGTGAACGCTATGGAAAAATACCGGACTCTCGCAGGTTCGCGGCCGATTCGCGTGATCCAAAAAGATTGGGAGTCCGCCACACCCGATGAGATAGGAACGCATGACTATGTGATCGCCTCACTTTCCCTCATGATGGGAAATATCCGTGAATCACTGCTGAAGATGGATGCTGCCGCGACCCATGCAGTCCATCTCTTCTGGTTTTTGGTCCCTCCCTCGTTTTCGCGCGGCAACTGTGATCTCTGGCCGCTTCTGCACTGCGAACCGTACTGTTATGAACCAACAGCCGACATGCTCTGGAATGTGTTGTTCCAGCTTGGCATTCATGCAAATATGATCGTCGAAACAAAGAAGAGCGGATCGAATTTCCGCAGTATCGACGAGATAAAAGTGGATTATTATACCCGGCTTATCGCGAAAACCGATGAACAAAAGGAGATCGTAGACAAATATCTCGACGACCGGCTGATAAAAACGGGAGAGGGATATCTCATGCCGGGAAATGCAAAGACTGCACATATCTGGTGGGAAAAATAACCGCCTCAACGATATTTCTCTTTTTTCGAACAGCTTAATACCCTGCACATCTATGTTGAATATACGCAATGACCGACCTTACACAGACAGATGATTCCGGCTACTGGTTTGCCGCCGGCGAACGCGAACGTGATGCGGGAAATTTCCGTCAGGCGCAGCTGTGTTTCGAGCGGGCGGCGGTACTTTCTCCATACAATGCCGTGTACTGGTCTGAGTTAGGTCTGGTGATGTATGAAAATGATGAATCGGGCGCTGAGGCCCTTCGCTGTATCCGTCATGCTCTTGAACTCAACCCCCGTTGTGCTGCGATCTGGTGTGCAAAGGCTGTGATCCTCTTTCGTCAGGGAGATCCCGAAGCCGCCGTGGTGGCTTTTCAGAGGGCAACGAATCTGAATCCCCGCGAGGCAGATTGCTGGATGAATATCGGCCTTGCCTATGCCGCTCTCGAAGAGTACAATCCGGCATGTCAGGCCTTTGAGATCGGGATCGAGATCGTTCCAACCGATGTCAGTTTCTGGGAAAGAAAAGGGACCGTGCTTCTTGCGCTCTGAGAAAAAGAGCGCGCAGAAAACTGTTTTGCCAATGCCCGCCGCTTTGCCTGATATCTTCCGTCTTCAGGGTCAGGCATCTGCCTTTGGATAATATTTTATGCCGATCTGATTATGCCGGCCGTTTCGAGTTTATGATAGAGATATCCGTCACGCACCCCTGATCTGCTGACGATCACCTTATTACCTGCATAGTAGCCGGCAATCGTCTGCAGAATGATCATTCCCGGAACAAGCGTATGGATTCTTTCGGGAGCTACCTTGAGAATCTGCGATATAGCAGTTTTTCGGTTCGTCTCAGCCAGATCGATCATCTTCTGCAGATCGCGGCATGAATATTCGGCACCTGCAGAATTTTTACCATTGATGGTATGGTTCAGACGGCAGCTTGCCCGCACCGTGCCTCCCACTCCGCAGATTATGCTGGTGGGAATCGTTTTGCAGGGAAGGGGGATGGCATCAAGCTGCGCAGTTACTGCCTTTTCAATAGCTTTTCGTTCCTCGGGAGTCGGGAGAAGGTCGGAAACAAATGTAGTATAGGCATTTAAAGAGCCGATCGGCAGTGATTAAGTGGTTATGATCTCGTTATCTTTGTAAAAAACCAGTTCGGTGCTGCCCCCGCCGATATCCACTAAAAGCCTGTCATGCATTTCGATCGTCTGCATCGCTCCGTAATAATCGAATACCGCCTCCTCTCTGCCGCTTATCACATCAACATCGAATCCTGTCTGCTTCTTGATCTCTGCAGTGACTTCCAGCGTGTTTTCGATGTTTCGAAGGGACGCAGTAGCAAATATATACAGACGTTCGACCCGGACGTTATCGAGAATCATCTTGGAATCATTCAGGGCGTCTACAACCTTTTGAATACCTTCCGGGGTAAGACGCCGTTTCTTTACATAACTGACCAGGCCTGCCGTATGTTTTTTGCTGAGCTTTGGTTCAATCGTGTTGTCGATTACTTTGTACAGCACAAGACGTACCGTGTTGGAACCAAGGTCTATCACGCCGTACATTGATCAACTTCCTCCAAAATCATACTCGTTCCATATCTTACACGCGATGCATGATAATGATGTTCTATAGAAAAAAGGAGAGTATGATATATCAGTTACCGAGTTCCCGGATAACATTGACCATTTCGATTGCGCCGACCGCTGCATCGAAGCCTTTGTTTCCGACCTTCGATCCGGCACGTTCGATCGCCTGTTCGAGATTGTCCGTTGTCAGAACACCAAACATGACCGGGATTCCTGATTTCAGCGAGACCATGGCGATCCCTTTTGTGACCTCATTGCAGACATAATCGTAGTGGCTTGTAGATCCGCGGATTACGGCGCCAAGGCAGATAACCGCATCATATTTTTTGGATTCCGCCATCTTTTCCGCAATCAGCGGGATCTCGAACGCTCCCGGGACCCAGGCAATCTCGATATCATCATCTGCGACATAGTGTCTTTTGAGAGCGTCGAGAGCTCCCCCGAGTAATTTCGATACGATAAACTCATTGAATCTTGCTGCAACGATACCGACTTTGATGTTTTTTGAAACCAGATTTCCTTCGTAAACTTTCATTATAATCACCTTAACAGTCCATAGGACTCATCTTCTTCTGTTCAACTGGAAGAGCTGCAGCTTCCTGCTTTCTCCGGTAGGCCTGGAGATCTTTGATGGTCACAAAGATCAGGTTATACTGCTCGGCCATCGAAATAAGTTCCGGAGTCCGCATCATTTCACCATTGTCCGCCATGATTTCGCAGCAGAGTCCTGCTTCTTTAAGTCCTGCCAGTCTCATGAGATCGACGGTTGCCTCCGTATGTCCCTCACGTTCGAAGACACCGTTATCCTTTGCCTGAAGCGGGAACATATGTCCCGGTCTTCGAAAATCCTCCGGCCGTGCATTAGGGTCGATACATTTTCGTGCGGTAATACCGCGTTCGACCGCCGAGATGCCTGTCGTGGTATCGACATGATCAATGGAGACCGTGAATGCCGTTTCATGATTGTCGGTGTTTTTTACAACCATCGGCGGAAGGCAGAGTTTTTCGACGAGGCTTCTCGCCATCGGCATGCAGATCAGTCCTCTGCCGTATTTTGCCATGAAGTTGACATTTTCCGTCGTGGCATGTTCGGCGGCACAGATCAGGTCCCCTTCGTTCTCTCGGTTCTCATCATCGGTGACGATAATCATCTCTCCGTTCATGAGGGATTCCAGGGCCTCTTCGATCGTGTTAAACGCAAACATAGCTAAAATCCTGCTTTACTGAGGAATTCCTCAGTTATGACGCACTTCTGCGGTTCATTTTTCTGTCTTCGGTCAATGAACCGTTCGACGTATTTTCCAATCATATCACACTCCAGATTAACTCTCTCTCCTTGTGATTTCATGAGGAGAGTAGTGGATTTTTCCGTGTGGGGAATGATTGCAACGCTGAATGAATCCTGAGTTACGGCAGCTACAGTCAGACTGATCCCGTCGACCGCGATGGATCCTTTTTCAACGATGTATTTGAGTATCTCCGGACCTGCAGTAAATGTGATCCAGACGGTGCGTTCATCCCGGCAGATTTTGGAAATACTTCCTGTTCCGTCAACATGACCCGTGACAATGTGGCCTCCGAAGCGGCCGTTTGCCGACATGGCACGTTCGAGATTTACGGAACTTCCGGTTCTGAGTGCTCCAAGCGATGTCCGGGCGAGTGTTTCGCTCGTGGTATCGGCATCGAAACTTTGCCGGTTCAGTCCGCTTACGGTGAGACACACACCGTTTACAGCAACGCTGTCTCCCAACTTCAGGTCTTCAAAAATCCTGCTGCCCTGAATGGAAAGGACAGAGGAATTTTGACCTTTCATGATTCTGGTCACAGTTCCAATCTCCTCTACAATTCCGGTGAACACGATTATTACCTCCTGAGCAGGTTGAACCAGCTTTATTATGTATTCTACCCGTAGACATATAATCATTACTCTATTTGAGTTGCCAATCAAAAATGAGTTAATATTGATGCATCATACACTTTCATCGTCATATTAGCAGATGCTTGGTCAAATCGGAAGATGAAAGATTGTCATGCATGAGTGAAAATCAGCTACTGACCTTTCTGAAACGGAAAAAAAGTATTCGGGCACAACACCTTTGTCAGCCTGACAGTACCATGGATTTATAGGCCGTCACTTCCTTCATACTACTAATGACACAGGATATTGAGACCATTCTTCGTGCAGAAGGCATCGGGACAACGATCACCTGCGGCAAAGCACATGATCGCTGAAAAATATCAGATTCCTCTAACCGAGATCGGCAGCTGGTGTATAAAAAACAACATCAAGATCTCCCAGTGCATGCTCGGCTGCTTCAAATAATTTTCCGGATCCGCACCGGCTGCATACGGGCGGCAGCATCCAGCGATGTATTCTGGATCAGGTCTCTGCTCTGTGCATCCACATAATGTGACGGCATAAACACCGTTTTTTCTAGAATCTCATCAGTGATTCTGACTGTTCCAGAAAAAGTCTCGTCTTTGGTTTCGATCTCCACCCTGTCCCCCCCGCTGATCCCGAGTTCTTGTGCATCCTTTGGGTGGATCTCAATCCAGTTTGCCGTCTGCGTACTGCTCCGGGTCATCTTCCCGGTATCCCAGTGGAAGATGCACCTTCCCATAGAAAACAGAAACGGAAACTCAGGCGTCGTATTTTCGCAGGTTCGCGTCCACTCCGCAGGAATGAACCGGGCTTTCCCGTTTGCCGTGGCAAATTTTTCGGCATAGAGCTGCTCACTTCCTGCTTTAGTGATTGGCCACTGCATACCTTCCGGCCTCCCGACTTCGTCGTATGTCATCCCCGCATAGATCGGGGTCATCTGCACGATCTCGGCAAAGATCTCTCCGTATGATCTCCAGGGAAACTGCTCTGCATATCCCATCTTTTCTGCAAGGAGCGTGAGGATCTCCCAATCCTGCTTTGCCTCCCCGATCCCCTCCTGAGCTTTCTGCAGCCGCTGGACCCTGCGTTCCGTATTCGTCTGCGTTCCGTCCCTTTCCGCAAAACAGACCGCCGGAAAAACGACATCTGCAAACTCCGCGGTTTCGTTTTGAAAAATATCCTGGACGACCACGAAGTCAAGATGGGCAAACGCCCCCAGGGATTGGGTCAGGTCGGAGCTTGAAAGCACGGGATTCTCGCCGAGAACGTACATGGCTTTGATCTCGCCCGTGTTCTTCTGCAGACGATCCATCATCTCCGTACTGTCCAGTCCGCGGGTCGGTCCGGCGATCCCGTCAGAAAACTTCCATTCCCGGGAGAACACCGCATGGACGTTTGGATCATCGACCCGCTGATAGCCGGTAAAGTATTCGGGCAGGATCCCCATATCGCAGGCCCCCTGGATGTTGTTCTGTCCCCTAAGGGGGGATACGCCGGCTCCTTTCTTTCCGATGCTGCCAGTCAGAAGCTGGAGGTCTGCAATGGTATGGATAACATCGTCGCCTGCGCCAAACTTAGTGACGCCTGTAGAATAGATGATGGAGCATGCTTGTGCCGAAGAGATCCATTCCGCGGCCTGGAGGATCGCTTCGGGAGCGACGCCCGTTGCCTTGGAGACATGGTCGAGATCGTAGGCCGGCTGCATGATCCGGTCATAAAATGCCGGATACCCCTCTGTCCGTGCCGCGATGAATCCGGCATCTTCCCAGCCGTTTGTACAGATCACCTGCATGATCCCGTTCAGGAGCGCGACGTCTGAGCCATGGTAAAACTGTAAGGTCAGGTCAGCGGTCGAGCCGGTGAATGTTTTTCGCGGGTCTGCGCAGATGTATTGTGCGCCGTTCTGCTGTGCCGTGATGATTGCCCGCCCAATGAGCGGAAACTGACGAAACACGTTTGAGCCGAGAACGAAAATACAGTCCGCTGCGGCAATGTCTGCAATGTTGTTGATCATCGCAGGATAGCCGAAGGATTCGATGAGCGGCTGGACGGTCGATGTGTGGGACAGACGTTCGCAATGGTCGATGTTGTTGGTTTTTAGGACGCCGCGTGCGAACTTCATCATGACATAGTTGTCTTCGTTGGAGACACGCGGGGAGGAGAGGATCCCGATCTCTGATGGGAGATACGTTTTCAGTCGTTTCGCCGTATAGGTTAGTGCCTCTTCCCAGGAGACGGTTTCAAGGGTCCCGTTTTTTCGTATCATCGGACGGGTGAGCCGATCCGGGGCGTTGACGAACTCGGCGGCGGAGAGACCGCGGGCACAGAGTTTACCGGCGTTTACCGGGGACCTGGGGTAGGGATGCACACCACGGACCCGCCCGTCTGCTGCTGCTAGCAAGAGGCTGCATCCTGTTCCGCAGTAGGGACAGATGGTTCGGATCAGACGAACATCCATAGTAATTATGTAAGTATGTGCGGGTGAGCGATATTATTCTTTATATGTCGGGATGAAAGTGGGGTCGCCGATCTCCTGCTTGGAGAACTTGATCTGAATGATGACGGGTCTATGACATTTTACTACCTGGAAGCACCGGGAATAGTTTACCATAAACAGTAAACTCAATTCTCACTCTTTTTATCTGCAGCTTATTCAGTAAGATCTGCACGAACGGTTCTTATTTCAAAAGTGGTGCCTGAAAGGTGTTTGATGTACACAAAAGTGGTATCAGAAAGGTGTGAGATATTTATCGTTTTGGGCTTTTTGGGTGTTACCGTTCTCACAAGGCCTTTGCCATGCTCAGCTAAGGTCGTCGACTGCGTCTCCAACCTGCTCATCACACGAAATGCACGAAAATATACACAAAAACACGAAACAGAGAAGAATGGGCTGGGTGTGTGTGTTTACCCTCCCCCGTCCCCCACACGAAATTGTCGAAAATCAACGAAATGCACGAAAAGGGGGACAGTGGCGGATGAATGGGAGAGACTGAGTTCACAAGGTCGTGTTTTGCTATTCGAATCGGGCCCTCTATGACCGATTTGGAATGTGAAGATATATGTAAAAAATAAGTTTACTTAAGCTTCTTAATAATCCGCATGGCATCATTCTCAGATATTGAATGAATATCTATCTCAGACATATCCTCTCCTCCAGCATACAGATGAATGAATTCATATCCTGATTCAGGCAATTCCCTGCTGGGCTGGATAAAGATCAGATCTTTGGGCCCTCCCTCTAACATAGGATTGGGAATTATCTTCAAATAATGAATATATCTGGTGAATGTGCCAATAAACCATATTCCATGGAGATTTTTATAAAGAAGAGAATTTCTAACAACCTTTTTTTTGACAGAAAGTACTTTCTTTTCGTACGTTGAGTAGTATGTATGGGGACTTTCAGCAGCTTTGGTCTCAACCAGGCATATCACGAACGTTATGAAAAACTTGGCGACCGTCTCTCCGACGTTGGTAAAACACTTGATTGGGATGTGTTTCGCCCTCTTCTTGAATCCATGTATGCAAATAAATCCGGCAAGGGCGGTCATCCCAATGTCGATGTCATACTTATGTTCAAGATTCAGCTTCTGGAAGTCTGGTATAATCTGTCTGATCTCGCCGTTGAACGTGAAATTTATGATCGTCTTTCTTTTTGGCATTTCCTTGGGTGTCCTGACAAAATACCCGACAATTCAACGATCTGGTTATTTCGGGAGCGCATGTCCGAATCAGGCGTTGATACATTGGTCTGGCAGGAGTTTCAGAGACAACTTGACCTGAAAGGTCTGAAAATTGAACAAGGTATGATTCAGGATGCAACGTTTGTGTATGCTGAACCCGGTCATTGTAAGAAAGACACGCCGCGAGGAGATCAGGCAAAAACACGACGGGATAAAGATGGAAAAATCATGTCCAAGAACGGCAAAATGCACTATGGCTATAAACTTCATACCATCATGGATACGACGCACGATCTTATTCGACGCATTGAAACCACCACGGCAAATGTTCATGATAGTCAGGTGGACCTCTCAGAAAAAGGAGAAGTGGTCTATCGGGATCGGGGATATCAGGGAGCAAAATGCAAGGGATATAGTGCCACAATGAAAAGGGGAGCGAGAGGGCATCCCATTGGCATACGAGATAAACTGAGAAATCTGCGAATAAGTAGGAAGAGATCAAAGGGCGAGAGACCCTATGTAGTGATCAAAAATATCTTTCATGCAGGGTTGGTAAAGGTAACAACGCTGCAAAGAGTACGAGTGAAAAATATGCTGGCTGCATTTTGTTATAATATCTATCAGGTGAAAACGATTCAAAACAGAGTGTAAATTTAAAAAAAAAACGTCAAGGAATAATGGGTATTCTTCTTTTTTTGGGGGGGGTGAGGGGGTATGGATGTAGCCAATCTCCTATACATGACATCCCAGGAAAACATGGAAAAACGCCTCGAAGAACTCGAACGCGACTATGCCGACCTCATGGAACGGGTCCGCGACCTCGAACTCCA
>NIZU01000021.1 GCA_003315675.1 Methanocorpusculum sp. MCE | reverse complement strand
TTGGTCAATTTAAATTGACGCCTGACAGGGACTAGTTTTCTCTTTTGTTGCGTTTACGAGATGTTTGAATGAGGGCTATATTGCCAACTGTCAAAGTCAGGATATAATGGAGAATATTATGGAAGAAGGGAAATGCCCTATATGTGAACAACATTGTTATATACATTCAAGAGCCGGGAGTAATGTTCCCACATACAAATGCGATTTCTGTTTTGCCTATGAACTTGCAGAAGAGGATATACCTCTGGCCCAGAAGCACAAGGTGATTCTAGCCGGATATCTGTTTGAAACCCGCAGCAGATCGCATTCGATACGGATCAACTCCGGGACCATCCCCATCATACTGTCCGATTCCCGTATTCCAAAAACTCCCCTGCAGAAACTGGATAAACTTGTTTTGTCGATTTACGATCTCGGATCGGGATTCAAGAACCATATCTCCAAACTGGCAAAATATCCTCCGGCAGTATGCTATGCAGAAGATGCTGCCGAGTTCAACCTCATGGTTTCCACCCTGAACGATATCGGCTATCTCCGGGAACGTCAGGCACGTTTCGGCGAGTACGACTGCGGGTATTTTATCACCGTTGAGGGAATGAGGTACGCCGAATCTCTTCTTTCGGGCAACACCAGATCGACTACCGTATTTGTTGCGGTACAAGGTTCAGATGAACTCAGATCGGTGTATGAAAAGGGAGTCAGGGCCGCCTGCGCCGAGTTCGGTCTTTCCGTTTCGATCATCGATACACCAGAAAACAAGGAAAACAGTGCGGATAAAGTTATTATAGGGATCAAAACCAGCCGTTTTGTGATTGCAGACTTTACCAATAATACGCTTGGCGTCTATTATGAAGCGGGATATGCCAAAGGACTCGGGTGGGAAGTTATTAAAACCTGCAGCAAGGCATGGTTTGAAAAGGAGATGGACGGGAAGCGGGTAAACCGGCTCCACTTCGATATAGAGTACGACAACCTCATTTTGTGGCAGGATGAAAACGATATGAAGAGAAAACTCGAGGACAGAATCCAGGCAGCGATCCTCTAACGAGGTCCATCCCAAAACAGTTTTCGACGTTATCTGTAAAAATTAAAAAAATAATCAGGGGAGTTTGATCGTCCCGACGATCCGGAGTTTGCCCCCGTCCAGATAATGGATCACCGCGGTGTCGCCCGGTTTGTAGACAAGCGGCGTCTCCATCTCGAGAGTCAGTTTCGGAACATGCCAGTCCGATCCGTTGTCCACCTTCGTGATCCGTGCAGATAAAAACTGCATCCAGTGTCCAACGGATACGACCATCTGCTCTTTGATCTCGGACGGCCAGTATTTCACCAGACGGGCATCGCCGGTGACTGTCGTGGAGTTGGTAACGTTCGGGTCGGTTGTAAGAACGAAACCTCTGTCAAGTTCCTCGGCATCAATGTCTTTTAAGGCACAGCCGACACGGTCGCCCGCATACGCCCAGGCAAAATCATCGTCATGCTTCTGGACCGATCTGATCTGTGCGGTTTTTCCGAGTGGTTCGACCCGCATCTTGTCGTGTTTTTTGATCCATCCGTCCGCAACGCATCCGAGGATGACTGTTCCAATACCCCGTACATTGAAGTGGTGATCGATCGGGACCGATCCGACTGCTCCTTCCTTCGGCTCGATATCGGGCTGGTTTGCCGCACGTTCAAGAAGTTCGGCTGAAAGTCCGATGAAATCCTCTTCCGTGATCTTATAGGCTTCAAGCACCGTTCCCTTGGTCAATGGAGCAATCTGATTGGGCTGGATATAGTTTTTGAGAATGATCGTACCGTTTTTCACACCGGCGCAGTCCAGCATCAGGATCCACTCGGCAAGCATCGGGGTGATCTCCGAAACGACTACGATCGCCTCGTGGGCCATTGAAACAACATAGAACAGCGGAGCGAGTCTGTCCGGATATCTGGTCGGCTCCAGGAATGTTACGGTATCGTGACCTTTTTTCAGATTATAGAAGGTGATATCGGTACTGGTTCCTTTTTTCCCGAGATCGCGGGCATATCCGTTAGGAGCCAGAACGGCGACGGTTAAGTTCGGCATGGTTATACTCATTGGTGTTTTCGCATCATTATATTTATGGGTTTTATCGTCCGCATCACCTTCCCACTCAGTACACACGGTCCAAAAAAACCAAATTTCCGATAAAAATCCCACAACATTTATCACTTCATCATGCACATTATCAGATATGAAAAATGTGAAAACGTCAGTTGATGGAGATATTCTTACAATTACGGTCGATCTTTCCCAGGAAGTAGGCCCCTCATCCTCAGGCAAGACCATTATCATTGGGTCCAGCATGGGAAACAAACCCATTGACCGCAAACACCCCGACGTCCGTGTTGGTGTAAACGTTTATAAAAAGATCTAAGACGTTACGATCTATTCTCTTTTCAATGATCCGTCTACGTCTGCGTGTATGTAAGGTAACTGTATGTGTCCGTATGTGATAATCAACGCAGCCATGAGTGCTGACGGAAAACTCGCCACCCGGGAAAGGAAACAGACCAAAATATCCGGTCACGACGATTTTTTGCGGGTGGACCGTCTTCGTGCCGATTCGGACGCGATAATGGTGGGTATAGGAACCGTCCTCTCCGACGATCCGTCTCTCCGTCTCAAAAGCGAGGAGCATGCCGGCGTGCGCAAAGCGAACGGTAAGGATCCGCATCCAATGCGGGTCGTAATCGACAGCATGGCCAGGATGCCTGCAGACGGCGATATGTTCAAAAAAGGACTGGGCCGTGTGGTTGTTTTCGTTTCTGAAAAGGCCCCAAAGGAGAAATGCGACGCCTTGAGAGAAAAAGCGACCGTGATCCCGGCAGGTGCGGATTCGGTCGATCTGAAGATCGTGTTGGACGAGCTCGCAAAACTCGGGGTCAAACAGCTGATGGTCGAAGGGGGGGCTACCCTGTTATGGTCGTTTATGAGCAGCGGTCTCTTCGATGAAATACGCGTATATATCGGGGGGCTGATCATCGGCGGAAAAGATGCTCCGACGCTTGCCGACGGACAGGGCTTCACGAATCCTGACGAGTTCCCCCGTCTCACGCTCAAAGATATCAAGCCAATCGACGACGGTGTCCTGCTGACCTGGGTAAAAAAAAGCGTGAATATTATTTTACCAGCCGCTTTTTCCGAAGCAGCCGGTTGTATGTAACCGCAAATCTGTGCGCCTCGTCCCGTATCTCCTGGAGGTACATGTTTGCCTTCGTCTTTTTGCCGAACGGCAGCGGGAACGGCACGCCTGAAACGAATACTTCTTCTTCCGCTTTCGCGAGGGAGATGAGAGGGATATCGGCATCGAGCTCATCCAGGATCCGCTTCGCGGACGAGAGCTGCCCTTTTCCTCCGTCGATCACGATCAGATCGGGAAGAGGTTTTTCCTCTTCGATCAGGCGGCTGTATCTGCGGCGGACGACTTCTGCCATCGAAGCGAAGTCGTCGATCCACTCGACCGTTTTGATTTTGAACCGCCGGTAGTTCCTCTTATCCGGTCTGCCGGCTCTGAACTGGACCATGGAGGCGACCGTATCGGTCCCTGAAAGGTGGGAGATATCGAAACACTCGATGACATTCGGCGGTGTCTTCAGATGAAGGACAGCCTGGAGTTCCATGACCTTTATTTCGTCGCCGAAGTGGACCGTTTCGATATTTTTTCCCGCAAGTTCGAGCAGTTTTTTCTTAGCTCCCTGTTTCGGGACGGTGATTTTCACAACATGTCCCGCCAGATTTCCCAGATACGCAGCGAGCGCTTCGTCAAGCTCCTCCTCGACGATGATCTCTTTCGGCGCAGTATTTTCTGTGTAGTATCTTGCAACGAACTCCTCGAAAAATCCGTCGGAGGCATCGAAAATGAACTCTTCCCTGCCGCCGAGCGTCCCTTTGTAGACATGGAAGACCATCAGATACACCGTTCCGTCAGCCACGCGGTAGGCGATCACGTCCTCGTCATGATCGGTTTTTCTCGCGACATACTGGCGGGAGGAAAGATTCTCGACTGCCGTGATCATATCCCGGCAGAGAAGCGCCGCTTCGAACTCCATATCCTTCGAATACTCCGCCATCTCCTCTTCGAGTTTGGTTTTGATCTCCTTTGTGCTGCCTTTCATGACATCCGCGGCATAGCTGCACTGTTTTGCGTACTCCTCGAAGGAGACATGCCCTTCGCACGGCCCTGTGCAGTTGCCTATATGATATCGAAGGCAGGGTCTGTTCTTCGGCATATTTTTACAGGACCTGAGTCTGAAAGTTTTTTTCACGACCGAGAGCACATAGTCCCGCTCCTTTGCCGAGACGAACGGACCAAAGAACTGCCCGTTCCCGCGGGTATTTCTCGCGATGGTGATACGCGGATACGGCTCTTTCGTGAGTTCGATGTATGCATAGGATTTTGCATCCTTGAGGTCGATGTTGTACTTCGGCTGGTGATGTTTGATGAGTGTATTTTCCAGAAGATATGCCTCTTCATCGGTAGCCGTGATAATGTACTCGACCGAACGGATCACCGCCACCAGTTTTTGCGTTTTTGGATCGTGATCCTTTTTCTGAAAATAGGAAGAAACGCGTTTTCGCAGATCTTTTGCTTTTCCGACGTAGATAATCGCCCCTTCGCTGTTTTTGTACAAGTAGCAGCCCGGCGAATGGGGAATGTCGGCAAGATCGAAGGGGGACATTTTCGGCAGGTTAATGTATGGGGGTGAATGTATCTTTAATCATATGGTTGTTCCTTGTTTAACCTGTCTGCATATGGATTCTCATGAATATACCTACGACAAAGAGCGGGATTTTTACAACTACCGTATCACCTGCAAACTTGGTGTCGTTCTGCCCGATCCAATGCCGAAATCTGGATTCACCTGCGATAAATATGAAAATAAACTTGCGTCGATGCCGCGTATCAGAAGAAGTTCCTGTGCGATCGATGTCGAACAGGTTGAAAAATAATTTTTTTGTTTATAGCACGATCATGCAGACGACCATGATCAGCAGAAATGCCGTGGTCAACAGAAGTGTTGCAAGAGGGAGCAGGTTCGTGACGATGGCGTTCACGGTCGAAGTCAGCTGAACGATCCTTGATGGACCGAACACCTCGACCTCCTCGCACATATTGGTGGCGGCGCCTCCCGACGCCGGCGAGAGATCTTCGACCGCTTTTAACACCGCTTCCGAGACATACGGGATGATCTCGCTCGGCGAAACCGCATCGCCGATCGGGTTTCTGCCTGAGACCGAGTTCACCACATGCGAATCGGTGGTCATGATCTCGACTTCATCGATACCGAGTCCCAGAACTGCGCTCTGTAGGATCTCTCGAACACCCATCTGCACATTGTTGGCGTCAAACATGACATACGCCGTTTTAACGCCGCCGACCTCGGTCAACATCGCAAGGATTCCCATGTCGGCGAATCCTTCGCCTCGGCTGAAGGGCGGGATGACCTGTGCCGCTCCAACGGAGAACGGAAGCATCTCGGCATCCAGCATGCCGTTCATCGCCTCGTCCGCTCCGGAGATGAACTCGTTTCCGGTTTTGGTCGACGGGTAGATGATGATGGTGACTGACGTCATACAGTTATGGGCGTCGACGAACCCGATATTTTTGTATCTCCCTTTACTCACTCCCATAACGATCCTGCCGATAGAGTAGTCCATATCCTCCGTCATCTCGGGAGACCGTGTCGTGATCATCAGAAGAGAATCACCAAATCTCTGGGAAAGGATAGAGACCGTGCCGAAACGTGTGCGGACCGGGCGGCTTGCAAGCCCCGTGTACTCGACCGAATCCAGACTTTCCCGGATCGCTTTTGTGATGCTCTTCGTCTCCCGGTTGGAGATGAGATTCAGGTCATGACTTGTGCATCCGTGGGATACGATAACGACCGCCTCGTCGGCAAATACGTCGTGCAGGATCTTCGGGAAATTACTCCCGCCGATCTCTGCCATCGGACCCGGGTGCAGGTTCGGGATGACGAACCAGATATCGGGTTTTCCAGAACGCTTGAAGAAGAACGTCGTTTCAGGGACCGAGACATACTCGCTGATGTGATGGAAATACTCTTCCATGTCGTTGGATCCGTTCGTCAGATGGGCAAGGAACGCATTGACGAAATGCATTGCTCCAACCCCGCTCGTCCGTTTCATCGGCAGATCGAACAGCAGTAAAAATACGATGACCCCTACCGAGAATACCACGATCGAAACGACGACCGGAATGATGAATCCCGGCCCGAAGTACCAGACGCCGACGATCGCTCCCGCGAAAGTCTGGATGGCGGCAGGGGCATACATCCGCCCGAACCGGTAATCGGCGACGGCGGCGAGAACCACGAGCCTGATCGCGAGAATGAATCCCACGCCGAAGACATAGGCAAATCCTACGCCAAGGAACAGAGCAGTGATCATCCACAGAAGCATGAATACTTCAGACGCGAGTGCCAGCAGGCCCGACCGGTTCCAGGTAAACTCCTGCCGAGCGGTCGCGCTTACGAAGGGTTTGGTGAGGATCAGCGCAGCGACGCCGGGGATCGAGAAGGCAAATCCGAACCACCATATCTTGCCGGTAAAAAGGAACGCTACCCCGTCGGCTGCCAGGCCGAGCAGGATTATCAAGACCAGCGATACTCCCCATTTCGGGGCGTCGAAGAGATATTTGGTCAACGACTCGGTTTTTACTTCACGTTTCATGTTACCAGAACCTGTCGATCATGACTTCCCCGCGAAGGCCTTCATAGCTGAACTTCATCTCTGAACAGTGTATCGGTTCTGAAAAGCAGGGAGCGTTCAGTACGAGCGATTCGTACTCCCCCCCCTCTCCGGCGAGATGGATACGTCTGGATTTGTGAACCGAAAGCAGGACCCCGATCAGGTTTTCATCAATCTTTTTCCCGAGAACGTTGTCGCCGAGTCCGTCTGCGGCGCAGACGACGATCACGGCGTCAAGACGGGAAGCCACTTCGCGCATAAGAGGGAGAGGGTCCATTTTCCAGAGCGGAGCGAAAAGCTTCAGACAAAGCCGGTCACAGACCGCGGCGACTCTCGACCGCTGATACTCGGACTCGATCGCCCCGACGATGATCCCCTCAACGCCGAGGTTCGAAAGACCCTTTTCAAGGTCTTCGACCTCCTGTTCTTTTACGCCTTTCGATCGTATTTCCACATACACGGCTCCGCATTGGGCCGCCATAACGGGGACGGCCGCCAGATTTGCCGAGTGGAACATGTACGACTCGGTGTTATCCGGGACGACCGTGACCAGATGCGAGACCTGCATGCCGGCGTCGAAGGCTTTCTGTACCGCAAGGATCGAGTCCTTTCCTCCCGAAGTGAGTGCTGCCCAGCTCATTACGGCTCCAGTTTTCCAAATACGGATTTGTAGCGCCCTGCCATCCGTTCCCAGTCGGGAAGGTTGGTCTGCGTCCCGATCATCTCCACGACAAACGACGAGGTAACTGCGCCGATCTTCGCGCAGGTGATCGGGTCATATCCCTTTTTCCATGCGGTGAAAAACCCTGCCCGG
This sequence comes from Methanocorpusculum sp. MCE, assembly GCA_003315675.1. GTDB lineage: Archaea > Halobacteriota > Methanomicrobia > Methanomicrobiales > Methanocorpusculaceae > Methanocorpusculum. Next base: position 7,602 of record NIZU01000021.1, on the reverse strand, counting down.
TATGCATCTCCTGCGCCGGTCGGATCCTTTGCTTCGACCGATACCGCAGGAATCTGCTCGGTTTTTCCATCGAAGTAGAGGCTGCTGCCTGCTTTTCCATGGGTGATGATGGTAAACGGCACCGAGTCGAGAATATCTTTTTCGCTGCAGGAAAGGGTCTTTTTTATGATATCTATCTCATAATTATTGCAGATGAGCATGTCGATCTCCCCTAGAATGGTCGTGAGGTCGTCGGCGGTATAGTATTTAACGTCCTGGCCCGGATCGAGCGAGGCAAATTTCGCCTGCCTGGCGAGATTGATATTTAAGGCGGTGTCGCCCGTTGCCATATGGACAAACTCGCATTTCGGCGGAACTGATCTGGCGAAGGCTTCTCCTGCTCCCCACTCGAAGTAGGTCACCTGGTCTCCGGCGGCATTGTTCACCATAAATGCGGTCGAACTGTTCTTCTCACTTCTGAAGAGTGTCGTTTTCACGCCGAGTTCCTGCAGATATCTTTCATATTCGCTGCCCGGGAAGTCGCATCCGACTGCACAGATGAGCTCGGCCTGACCACCGAGTCTGGCGATACCGGTGGCGATGTTTGCCGCCCCTCCGCCGAAGTATATCCTGCGTTCCGAGACTCTCCTCGATTCGCCGATGGGCGGATACTCGTCTACGGTGATGATGTAATCTACGCAGAGATGACCGGAAACCGAGATCGTTTCACTCGGCAACGTCATCACCTTCGATCAGTTCGACCGCATACGTAGAGAGAGATACGTCACGCAGTGCTCTGCCTATCACCGATTTGGCAATGTGTACTGCGTGTTCGGGGTTTTCGGCTTTGAAGACCTTCATGGAAAGAAGAAGGCCGACCAGGCCGGTTCTTGCGATCACCAGAGCAGTATTGATATCTTTTCCACAGTATGGACAGGGCATATTCATCACGTCCACGTCAACAAACTTTGCTGACGGGTGCAGGCGTTTTCCTGCTTCACTCACGGCTATTCCTATGGCATCCTGAACGGACTCAACATCCTTAACCGTCCATCCTGCCTCCAGCGTCACTCGATAATCCGACATTTTCAACTCGTTGCGTATATATTATCGCTTTAAGATAATGGAATTTACGGGTTGACTAACTTTTGGTCCGTGTTTTGATTTCATGCATCCGGTTTTAAGCCGAGGCGGCACGACCTATGAAATTCACAAAATAGGGGGTTGAGACGTGAAAAAATAGTATTGCGTATTTCCGGGTTTGGTCAGCGCTTTATCCGCAGGATCGTGTTCACGATCCCGTGATCTCGGCAAACTGCACGTCCGCCGTTCGTTTTCCGTGCCATTTTCTTTAGTTCATTAAGCGTTCATCGGATGAAACGGGCATTCGTCCAGCAGGCACTCTTGATTTCGTCCGGAATACTCGCAGACGATCTTCTCAGGCATGGTCATATTAATGCCGAGATGCTTTGCGACAAACTCCACCGCGGTCTGCATGGCGATATACGTGTCGCGTTTACAGCAGCGGGGGCCGCCGATCGAACCGATCTTTATCAGACATTCACCTGTCAGAAGATTTCCAAGCCCCCAGTTCTTCCCTGAAAGAGGATTTGTCTTCAGCGCGATCGAAAGAAACATTCCCGTACTTACGGCAGCCCCGCAGGTTCCGGCAAGTCCGCAAAAGCCGCCCGGAAGCATTTTTCCTCTGTGCTCCATAGAGGTGAGCGCAGTTGGAAGATCCAAATCTCCCCCGGCATTCTTATACGCGGCGAGGAGAGCTGCCCCGACAATAATATGGTGTTCGGGTCCATGCATATGTACGGTGTCTGAATCCATGATCTCATCGGCGATGACGAAGGGGTCCGTCGATGCAGTGTGCAGGCAGACGTATCTGATCACGGCAAAGGAGGGGGAGGCATGACATTCATCGCAGACGAAGTGTCCTTTCGTGCATTTTGCATTGCTCAAAAAGGTCTTTCCGCAGACCGAGCAGGTCATCTCTTCCTCTTTTTCGAGATATTCCAGCGGAGCTCCGCAGATGAGGCATGCCGGATTTTGGTCGCTGGTTGTGGCTGGCATTAATGGGTTCATTCCTTTAGTAATGTTCTAATATAATCTTCTATGTGTATTAGTGTCATCCAATACGCATCATAATCTTTTCCGACCGGGTCGTCGATGTGCCATTCGATCCGCTGTGTTCCGGGAATGACGGGGCAGGCGATCCCGCATCCCATCGTGACGATGATGTCGATCTTTGGCAGATCGGAGATCTTTTTCGGCCGATGTGTCGAGAGATCGCTCCCGTAGATCTCCTGCATGAGGCGGACGGCTGTCGGATCGACGTTGTCCCCTGGCTCGCTCCCGGCCGAATAACAGGTGAACCTATCGCCGCCGAGATGCCGGCAGAGCGCTTCTGCGATCTGGGATCTGCAGGAGTTTTTGATGCAGAGAAAGGCTATGCGTTTCATACGATAACCTGTACGACTAATCCGGTCACCACAGCCGAAATAAAGATCGTTGCAACAAACACCAGAACGAGCTGTTTCTTAAATATCGCGGAAAGCATCGTGATCTCGGGGATACTCATGCCTGCCCCGCCGATCAGAAGAGCGGCCACGGTCCCCACCCCCATCCCTTTGCTCAAGAGAGCGGCGCTGATCGGGAGGATGGTCTCCGCTCTGATATAGAGCGGGATCCCGATGATCGCGGCGATGGGGATCGCGAACAGATTCTGTGGTCCTGCGGCGGCTAAGATCCAGTCGGCAGGCAGAAATCCGTAGATGAATGCGCCGATCGCGGCTCCAAGCAGGAGGGAGGGGATCATCTGCCGGAACGTCATCCAGGCAAACCGTACGATCCTCTGGAGTTTCGTCCCGGTCTCTTCGGTCATTCCTTCGACTGCGACCGGTTTAACGTATTTTTTGAAGCCGAGCCGCTCAAGAGTGAGACCGATGAGGACGGCCGCTGTGAACATGAAAACGGCATACACGACGGTGATCTGCGGGCCGAAGATGACAAGCATCATCGCGAGAATGACCGGGTTGAGAAGGGGGGACGCGAACAGAAAGGACATGGCGCTCGAAAAGGCCACGCCGGATTTCAGAAATCCGAGCGTTACCGGGATCGTCGAGCAGGAGCAGAACGGGGTGATCGCACCGAATGCTGCGCCGATCACGCTTCCCCTGACCGAGCCGGAATGCCCGAGGACTCTCTGCATCTTCTCTTTAGGGACATAGACATTGAGTGCCCCGACGATCAGACAGACGACGATGAAAAGCGCCGTAAGCTCCAGAGCTATGATCAGGAAATACTCTCCGGCACTCAGGAGCGTTTCTGTAAAACTCATTCAGATTTTCCGCAGCAGTTTTCTTTGCAGCAGTCGGTTTCACCGTTTTTTTCGTCACAGCAGGATTTTTCCGGCACGATTTTCACATTGCAGCAGCATGAGCAGTTTTCCGCAGTGATGGCTTTTTTCAGCTTTCCAAATATCGAGGTCTTTTTTTCTTCGGTCATGATACTCAAATCTTTTCACAGGGTCGTGTTTCTCTGAATATTATCAAGGCGTCTTTGTCGGTTTTTGTCGACGGCAGCCCGGCACAGATGTTTTCGAGAGCTCGGGAAAGGTCTGGGTAGATGGTGGAAAAATCATCGCTGATTTTGTAGTATGCCCATTGTGCCTGTTTTCTGCTCTGGGTGATGCCGGCGTTTTTCAGTATCGTCAGGCTGCGGGAGGCGTTCGGCTGGGAGAGGGAGAGCGCTGCTTCGATCTCGCAGACGCATAACTCGTTATCCTGCAGGAGTGCAAGGATTCGAAGTCTGGTCGCGTCGCCCAAGGCCTTGAAGATCGTTTCCGGATCACTCATCGCATTCGTATCCGGGAATGCAGCAGCAGCAGCAATGCGTTTTTCGTTCGATGAGACTGTCGGAAACGTGGAGGATCTGTCTGACCTCTTCATCGGTTGGATACCTGCCGGTGATCATGATGAAGTTGTTGACAACGACGGCCGGCAGGATCTTTTCGCCGTTCAGGGATATGAGACGGGCAACGTTTGGGTTGGTGTCATATCTCGCCCGCTCGATCAGGATGCCTTTGGGTTTCAGCTTCTCGATAAGTTCGGTTATTCTGATGTACTCGGGGTGGGTCGTATCCGGGTCTTTTGCTTCGTAAAGACACATTGATGACATATATTATTATATTCACATATTTACATATAATAATTTTGAAATAGAATGGTTATTCCGCGACGCCCCAGACCAGGCCCATGGCTTTGAGCATGATCTCGATCTCTTCTGCTTTTTTCAGCCACTCTTTTGCTCTGGCGGGCCGACCTGCAGGGGCGGCCTTAGCGGAGGCGGGGACATTTAGGTCCCTTAGCCGAGCAAGGCTTTGCCTTGCGAGCAAATCTTTGATTTGCGACTGCGGGATCCTTTTCCACCCCGTCGCCTGTGGTATACATCACGGCAAGATTTCGCATGGCCGCGGTATTTCCCTCTGCAGCTGCTTTTTCAAACCATTCTTTTGCGCAGGACGGATCTCTTTGCACACCTTCGCCGGAGAAATAGATCGAACCGAGCTGAAACATTGAGTCTACGTTTCCTTCAGCTACTTCTCTCTCCAGCCGTTCGATGATCTGCTCAGGGGTATCTTTTTGCGGCTGGCAGGTTTCTGCCGGGTGAGGAGTGTCGGCGAAGAAGCGTCGTATTTTTTGAAACATGCCGTTTGTTCCTTATCAGATTAGAGGTTCTGAGTGTGAGATTATAGTTTCTGCCGGAGGAGTCATGAACAGATGATATTTCCACCGCGTCGGGCTCCGCGCCGGATCGCAAACCTCCGGTTTGCTCATGGTTCACGTCACTTTCGCTCCCCTCGCCAGTCCCCTCCCGCACCCACGCAACTCATAGATTTGATCATTTGAGGTTGGCCACTTCACGTCCAACCTGCGCCCCGAAATCAGAAACGGAATTGCATAATGGAAAGTAATTCTACAAAGCATGAGGCTCGCGAATTCTTTCTGAGATCCTATTTTGATCACCGTATCGAATGACCTGAGAAAAAAGAAAAAAAATGTTCGGGTTTCGCACCCTGCCGGGATCCTTTCGAAGGAATTCCCGCACTTAAAGTCCGGCCCGCTCGACGATAACGTCGGCTACCGATTTCGCGCTCTTGAACGGGAAATCCGCTGCCGTGAGAAGGGTGCCGGCTTCGCCTGCGGTCATCTTCAGATCGCCGACCTGACAGGTCGTGTCTGCTCCGTTTGGAAACGCGGCGATGAGAGCGGCGGGGGTGTCGATCGGGAAGGATGCTCCCGCGAGTGCCCCGCTGATCTGGGCATGAATCTGCTCTTTTATGGTGAGGGGGACAAATCCGGGCATGCCGGCGACCTCTCCAGCGGCTTTTGCGATCGGGCAGTCGGTGCTGTGGGTCTCGCACCCGAAGCATGCTCCTTTGATTGCTCTGAGGGACTCTTCCGCCTTTGTCTGTGATACGTCTTTACCTGTATAACTCCATGTTGGCATCTTGTTTCACCACATACCTATGGGGATGTTATATATATATACAAGAGCATCATTAAAATATACAAAGCACGCTGATACTGAATTATGACCCTGCGGGTTAATGATTGTGCATCCTCAATACGTGTAACGGGAAAAGAAGGATCATGGGAACAACACTGAGTTCATCACTGACGGAGATCCGTGAACTAAAAAAGGAGGTCACCGGTCTGCGTATGGATCTGAAACGCTTTATCGAACATGCAAATCAGCAGCATGTGCAAACCGCTCTTACGGATCTCAAACAGAATTATGCCGGGCTCTTCGCGAACGACCAGGTGGAAACGGCAAAATCGGAACTTTCGGCAAATATGGTTACCGACTGCGGGATGCGGGACAAATGTTACGGGGTGTTTCTGGATTTTCTGCAGAACACATCTAAGCATATCAAAGACGGTCAGGTCTCCGAAGAGATCATCCAGTCCTATCGGGACCTGCTGAAAAACATGCGGGAAGCGGGCCCGTTCGACCGGTGCGACACCTGTTTTTCGCAGGTCTACCGGCTTTTTGAAAAGCAGGTCGATCTCATGCAGTCTCTCGGCATTTATGCAGAAAACAGCAGCACTGACGACATCATCACGGATATCCCGGAAGAAACCGCAGTAAAAGATCTGCTCGAACCGGTAGCAAACGTCCTGCGTTTCCAGATTTTAAAATCGCTTGCGGCCCAGACCCTGACCTTTTCCGATCTCTCGAGCATGACCGGATTACGCGGCGGCAATCTTCTGTATCATATCAAAAAACTCACCTACACAGGGATGATCCTTCAGCGTCATGAGCGGGGGATTATGTGATAACGGATAAGGGATTCAAAACGCTGAACGCCGTCTCGGAACTTTACCGCGAAACCCATCACCCCTGACTGCGTTAAAAAAAAGGAAAAATGAGAATTTCTAACAACCTTTTTTTTGACAGAAAGTACTTTCTTTTCGTACGTTGAGTAGTATGTATGGGGACTTTCAGCAGCTTTGGTCTCAACCAGGCATATCACGAACGTTATGAAAAACTTGGCGACCGTCTCTCCGACGTTGGTAAAACACTTGATTGGGATGTGTTTCGCCCTCTTCTTGAATCCATGTATGCAAATAAATCCGGCAAGGGCGGTCATCCCAATGTCGATGTCATACTTATGTTCAAGATTCAGCTTCTGGAAGTCTGGTATAATCTGTCTGATCTCGCCGTTGAACGTGAAATTTATGATCGTCTTTCTTTTTGGCATTTCCTTGGGTGTCCTGACAAAATACCCGACAATTCAACGATCTGGTTATTTCGGGAGCGCATGTCCGAATCAGGCGTTGATACATTGGTCTGGCAGGAGTTTCAGAGACAACTTGACCTGAAAGGTCTGAAAATTGAACAAGGTATGATTCAGGATGCAACGTTTGTGTATGCTGAACCCGGTCATTGTAAGAAAGACACGCCGCGAGGAGATCAGGCAAAAACACGACGGGATAAAGATGGAAAAATCATGTCCAAGAACGGCAAAATACACTATGGATATAAACTTCATACCATCATGGATACGACGCACGATCTTATTCGACGCATTGAAACCACCACGGCAAATGTTCATGATAGTCAGGTGGACCTCTCAGAAAAAGGAGAAGTGGTCTATCGGGATCGGGGATATCAGGGAGCAAAATGCAAGGGATATAGTGCCACAATGAAAAGGGGAGCGAGAGGGCATCCCATTGGCATACGAGATAAACTGAGAAATCTGCGAATAAGTAGGAAGAGATCAAAGGGCGAGAGACCCTATGTAGTGATCAAAAATGTTTTTCATGCAGGGTTGGTAAAGGTAACAACGCTGCAAAGAGTACGAGTGAAAAATATGCTGGCTGCATTTTGTTATAATATCTATCAGGTGAAAACGATTCAAAACAGAGTGTAAATTTAAAAAAAAAACGTCAAGGAATAATGGGTATTCTTCTTTTTTTGGGGGGGGTGAGGGGGTATGGATGTAGCCAATCTCCTATACATGACATCCCAGGAAAACATGGAAAAACGCCTCGAAGAACTCGAACGCGACTATGCCGACCTCATGGAACGGGTCCGCGACCTCGAACTCCA
>NIZU01000020.1 GCA_003315675.1 Methanocorpusculum sp. MCE | reverse complement strand
ACGCAACAAAAGAGAAAACTAGTCCCTGTCAGGCGTCAATTTAAATTGACCAAAATGAAAACTAACCGCTTCACAGAGACACTCAATATTACACCCACTCCCCACATATCTTTTCCGATTGGCCCGCTCCTCCTCAGCGAAAAAATGTTCACCTCCCTTGACCTTGTCTCCCTCTTCTCCCCGCTGAAAAAGAAAGGAATCGACATCTCCACCCAGATCAAAGCCCTCGCCGCCTACAAACTCAGCGACAACTTCAGCATCAAAAGAGCTCATTCCTGGCTCATGCAGCCGGAAACCAGAGAATACTATAATCTCCCTTCGTTCACGGGAAAAACGCTGTATCGTCTTCTGGAAATGCTCGGGCAAAACAGTGCATTCATCATCTCCGGACTCCAGGAGAGAATATTTTCCCGCTGTCAGTTCGAGCACACCGACGTAAATCTCGACTGGACAAGTCTTGTTCTTCACGGCAGTGCTTCACCTTTGGGGAAATACGGCTACAGTCGTGATCATCGACCAGATAAACTGCAGATAACTCTTGGGATCACCGAACTTGCTCACCCGATCAATGTACCGATCGGCGTAACGGTGAAAGCTGGAAATGTGAATGACGTTACCCATTTCCGGTCAACCTTCCTCCAATCCCAGAAAAAACTCACCGAAGGTTCCATGGTTATCTTCGATAAAGGAGCCGGATCAAAACAAAATCTGGAGCTCGTGGAGGTGTGCGGTCATGACTATTTGACCGCAAAGAAACTGAACACCAGTGACGATAAGATCATCAAAACGTTTTGGCAGAGGAAGCCTGTTCAGCTCAATCTTGATGAGCAAACGGAAAAACAGGGTATATATGGTATCAAAATCGTGAAACCTGGCAGTGTAACCTATTTCTATTTCTCGCAGGGGCTCGAGGCGCAGAATCTGGATGCTTTGTCACGGAAAGTGTACCGGCAGTTCATGGAGGCGGAGGTGATTCAGGAGTGTATTTCCCGAAACAAAAAGCTGCCGAAGAAGATTGGGATCTCAAATCCGCTGGTGAAGATTACCTATTCCGTTCAGACAAAGCTCCTGCAGATGTCGGAAGAGGAGGCGCTTGCGTTTCTCCGGGAGAAGCTGAATACTGGAAGAGGGGGATTTTTCGCCCTAACTTCAAGCAGGAATTTGACACTTGCAGAAGCGCTTGAACGCTACCGAAAAAAGGATTCGATTGAGAAGATCTTTCATTCGCTAAAGAATGAGATCGAGATTAAACCACTGAGGGTATGGACGGAAAATAGTATTCGCGGCGCAATTCTGATCGGGTTTCTGGCACAGCTGTTTGTGTCTCTGGTGCGATATGAGGTTCCGGAAGCAAAGCATGTGGCTACAAAATTCATCAAATATTCGCTGATGAATTTGACAGTTACGATGATGAAGGGGAAAGAGAGAGGTCACTGATGTTTGTTTTCCAATTTTGATGCGCTGAATACGGCGATACTCGGGCTAAAATGCGGGGTGGGGTGAGGCTGGATAGGGGGAGAAGAGGCAACTGTCAAATTCTCTTTTTTCCCATTTTTAGAAGGGGGAGGAGCGAGAGCGCTAAAGGGGGGGAGTTGCCAACTGTCAAAGTCAGGTGGTATGTTTTTTTTCTTTTCCGTCATGATCTATCCGGACACGGATCCGTATCCTGCATACATCAGAACGAAAAGGGAAAAATATCGTTGATATATTCTCTTAAAAAAATCTCATACCTTTACCTTTATCAGTTTTGAATTGCTACATACTTTCATGCCAGATTTTGGAAATCCCTTTGCCGGATTAAAAGAAGACCGGAAACTTACGCATGAAGAACTTGTACGTGCCATCCGTTTTATGATCTCGGCAGAATACGAAGCGATTCAACTCTATCAGCAGCTTGCCGAATCCATCGACAACAAACTTGCGATCGAGGTTCTTGAAGACATCGCGAATGAGGAGAAAGTCCATGCAGGCGAGTTTCTCCGATTACTGCATGAACTTGATCCGAAAGAATCCGGTTATTATCAGGAAGGAGCTGAGGAAGTCGAGGCTGAGATCAAGAAATACCGGGGATAATTTTCCCATCCGTCTCTTTTCGTAAACTATTATAACTTCAATCTCCTATAATTAAGAGCACTTTCTGTGCCTCAGTGGCCTAGTCCGGCATAGCGGCTGATTTGTAATCAGCAGGTCGCGAGTTCAAATCTCGCCTGAGGCTTTTTGAAATGAGGTCACCGTACCTCATTTTCGTTTTTATCGGATTTTGTATGTTTTATTCTTCAATCCAGCATTCTGTTTTATGTAAGAGAAAACAATTTAACTAAGTTTGAGAATCCTGGATTTTTGAGCATTTTTGAAAATCACATAATGTGACCGTGATTTCTCATATTACTTACTGCGCGCAAAAATTCTCATATTTGTAATGTGGCAACTTAGATGCCTATATATAAGATCAGTTTAAGAGTAGTTAACAACATTTGGAGATATCTCTTCTGCTATCTCTTAAGGCTACATGGGGTGGAAATATTTGCTATCTGACATAGAAATTGCACAGCAGTGCAAAATGAAAAAAATCACTGAGATTGCCGCATCTCTTGACATTACGCCGGATGAACTCGAGCTCTACGGATCATACAAAGCCAAACTTGCCGATTCGCTGGAAAAACGTCTGGCTGATAAACCAAACGGCAAACTGATCCTAGTCACGGCCATCAATCCGACGCCTGCCGGCGAGGGTAAGACCACGACAACAGTCGGTCTTGGTCAGGCGATGCCCAAGATCGGTAAAAAGGCAGTCATTGCACTTCGCGAACCATCTCTCGGTCCCGTCTTTGGCGTCAAAGGCGGAGCTGCCGGCGGAGGATACTCGCAGGTCGTCCCGATGGAAGACATCAATCTTCACTTCACCGGGGACTTTCATGCGATCACCAGCGCAAACAATCTTCTGTGTGCTATGATCGATAACCATATTCAGCAGGGCAATGCTCTCGACATTGACACCCGGCGCATCATCTTCAAGCGCTGTCTGGATATGAACGACCGTGCTCTTCGAAACATCATCATCGGACTCGGCGGGCAGACCAACGGCGTTCCGCGTGAGGATCACTTTATGATCACGGTCGCAAGTGAAGTGATGGCTATCCTCTGTCTTGCAAACGATATTGACGATCTGAAAGTTCGTCTGGGAAATGTCATTTTCGGTTACAGCAGGAAAGGAACTCCGCTGTATGCCCGCGATCTGAAAGCCGTCGGGGCGATGGCCGCCCTTCTCAAGGATGCTATCAAACCGAACCTTGTCCAGACGCTTGAAAACACTCCCTGTTTTATTCACGGAGGACCGTTTGCAAACATCGCACACGGATGTAATTCGGTTCGTGCGACCAAACTCTCGCTTAAAATGGCAGATTATGTTATCACGGAAGCGGGTTTCGGTTCCGATCTTGGTGCTGAAAAGTTCTTCGACATCAAGTGCAGGTATGCCGGTCTGACGCCGAACACCGTAGTGCTTGTGGCTACCGTTCGGGCACTGAAATACAACGGCGGTGTAAAGAAAGAGGACACTACGATCCCGAACATTTCCGCACTCAAGGCCGGGATGGTCAATCTCGAGGCGCACATCCAGAACCTCCAGAAGTTCGGGGTTCCGGTCGTTGTGGCGATCAACCGGTTTGCAACCGACACGGATGAAGAGCTTTCCGTTCTTAAAGAATTCTGCACGGCGCAGGGTGCCGATTTTGCGATCTCGGAAGTTTTTGCACACGGCGGGGACGGCGGAATCGAACTGGCGAAAAAGGTGGTTGCATCCTGCGAGAAGCCGCAGAAGTTCCAGTATCTCTATGATCTGGATATGCCGATTAAAGAAAAGATCAATGCTCTTGCGACACGGATTTACGGAGCAGACGGTGTTGTCTATTCTCCGGCTGCCGATGCCGCAATAAAAGATATCGATGCTCTCGGCAGAAGCAATCTGCCGATCTGCATTGCAAAGACACAGTACTCGCTTTCCGACGATCCAAATAAACTTGGCCGGCCGAAGAACTTTGTTATTAATGCAGCAACGGTCCGGCTCTGTAACGGCGCAGGATTTATTGTCGTTGAGACCGGCGATATCATGACCCTTCCCGGGCTGCCGGCTGTACCCGCCGCCTGCTCGATCGATGTGAACAATGATGGATATATCTCCGGTCTCTTCTGATTGACTAGCGATTATACCCGGAGGGGTGGTATACCCCGCAATCTTTTTTGTCTCATCTTGGAGATTTATTTTCTTTTCATGGTTTTTTTATGAATGATCGGTCAGATAATCTGTGATCTCTGTCAATGCATAATTTATTATATTATTGTGGATATAAATTATGACTTAAATGATTATTGATGTGTTTTAGTTGTGAAAATTATTTAAAATAATTACACCAATTGGAGTTAATGGACAGTCAAAGAACAAAAATCATCTAACCGTTAAAAAAAGGAGAAACATTACATGAATCTTAATGAAATCAGAAAAGCATGGGTTGCGCAGAACACGAACGCTCAGTCCGAAGTTGAATTATGGGATTCGCAGGCAGAAGATCCTACCTATCATCAGATGCCCACGTTTCAGGAAAATAAATTCCTGCAGTTATTGGAACAGTAACACATGATAGACGGTACCTCTGACGTACTGGATATCGGGTGCGGCGCCGGTGTGTATTCTCTTGCATTGGCCGAGCGTGTACAATCCGTAACTGGTGTTGACTTCTCGCCTAACATGATCAAAAAAGCGCAGGAAAAGTTAGCGGAACATAAGAAAACGAATGTGATCTTTACCTGTAAGGATTGGAATGCTGTGGATCTTGTACAGGAAGGATTCAAAGAGCGTTTTGATTTGGTTTTTGCCCACACGTCCCCGGCCGTATCAGATGCAGCCACGTTTGAAAAAATGAATGCCGCCAGCAAACGCTTCTGCGTAATATCCAACCCGACCAAAATGATCGAACCGGTCATGGCCGAGGTCCATAAAATCGCCGGAGTCAAAGAAGAAGAAGCAAGCTGCGGGAACAATCTCATCTACCAGCTCGATATGCTGTTTCAGCAGGGATACCTGCCAAAACTTGCATACGAAAATCAAATCTGTAAGATGGATCAGCCGTATGAAGATGCCTGTTCCTATTATCTGGGCAGAACAACGTATGCCAAACAGCTGACCGAAGACGAGCAGAGTGCCGTTAAGAAATATCTTTCTTCCATTGCAAAGGACGGACGGATCACCGATCAGATCGATGCAACGGTCACAACCATTTACTGGGAAAAATAATCTGCCGGATATCTGATTCGTATGAATGATAACGGATGCGTCAGTTATCCTCTCATTTTACGAATAGTATTTTCCCGTGCAGATTTCAGGCGTGATCTCGATAACTGCAGTCTGCTTCACGGCGTTTTCCGGCATCGAAAGGCAGGCAAGCTCCGGGGTGTATTTTTTCACGACCGCATCAAGGATCTCCCGTTTTATCTGCTGATCTCCAATCAGAACGGCCGAACCTTTCACCACCACGCTCTGATACGCTGTGTTCACACTGCAGGGTGATTTAGCTTCTGCACTGTAAAGGATTTCTCCCATCCTGTACACGGTAAAAACAGACCCGGGAATCCCGCCGGATATTTTCTGTTTTTTCGCCGGCAGTCAGACCGTGGATGTAGAGTTCTTTGTTGAGATACACAAAATGTACCGGCACGCAGTACGGACTACCGTCCGCATCGAGCGTTGAGAGAACGCCGCTTCCCGCATTTTCCAGAAGATACGTTACTTCTTCTTCGGATAACTGATGATCCTTCATTCTTTTCTGCATGGTTCCGTCCCTGCAAACTGCTCTTCCTAGACCGGTTCGCCGTATCTGTTGATCTCTCCCCGATAGATTCTCGTGGAAGAGACTACTTTTCCGTCTTTTGCCATAACACACTGGATCTGATAGAGGTCCACCATATTTTTTCCCATCTCCTTTCTCTTCGCGTTGATGAGATTTCCTACCGGGAACGTCTCCTGACTTACGACCAGTGCATCGAAGTCCTGGGTCAGGGCACTGCCGAACTGATCGAAAAGAATCTCGATCTCATATGTCGCTTCAAACTTTTTCGACTCGATCCATTTGGTCAGCTCTGCGAATCTTACATCATAGCTCCTGACCGGATGCTGTTTTCTGGAAGCAAACGAATCCGAGGACAAGCCGATCACCACATGTCCTCCGGCTCCTGCAGTCATGAATGCCCGCGTGAGAAGAAGCTGGTGCCCGATGTGGAGCGGATCGAATGTCCCCCCGACCATTACCTTCATGCGTCTGCCCTCACGGGTGCGTTTCCGCGGAACCACGAGAACAGAATTCCGATCACGGCAAGGCCTGCGCATACAAGCATTGAGATCTGCAGAGCCAGGACAAACTCGGGATACATGTCGGGTCCAAGCATATCAAGACCGCCGACAAAGATGGATGTCGCTGCCATGCTGACGGCCATCGAGAGGATCATGCCAAGCTGCCTCATCACCGCGACGATGCTTGATGCCGAACTGTATTCATTCTGCGGGACCGAACTCATGATTGCATTGGTGTTCGGTGCCGAGAATAGGGCTGAACCGAGCCCGATAAACACCTGCGTGATCGCGATGTAGGATACGGCCGAGGTAAGCCCGAGTCCGGCGAGAAGGGTCACGCCAATTGCCGAGAGCGCCATGCCTAAGGTGACGAGGTATCTCGGGTCGAACCGGTCGGAGAGTTTTCCCGCGATCGGCGTCATTATCGCCTGAATGAGCGGCTGGAAAAAGATAATGAATCCTGCCTCGAGCGCACTCAGCGCACCGACCGACTGGAGATACAGACTCACCATGTAGACCGCCCCGTATGTGCAGCCGTAGTTTAAAAGTGCCGTGTAGGATGAACGTGCGAACCGTTTGTTTTTGAAGAACAGATCCACATGAAGAACCGGTTCTGCAACTTTTCGTTCGTACCACATGAAAATGACGATCAGGCAGACTCCTGCTATTGCGAGGAGAAGGGATCCGTTGTCGGTGATGGTGGAAAGCCCGTACATCGTGCAGAAAATCGCAGCTCCGTATAAGATCGTGCCTTTGAAATCAAAGGATTTACCGGGATTTTTAAACTCATGTTTAAGGAATATCATCATAAGAACTGCCGATACCAGCAGAAGCGGGATCATCATCAGGAAAATGCTGCGCCATCCGGTATATTCCGTCAAAAATCCACCGATGATCGGTCCCATCGATGCGCCGACATAGACCATCGCCGTGTTGACTCCGATTACCATACCGCGTTTGTTTGCCGGATACACCCTTGTCAGGATCGCAAGGCCTGTTATCATAATAAAGGAAGATCCCATTCCGGCAATGATCCGTAAAATGATCAGGGTGGTGTAATCCGGTGCGAACAACGAGAAGAAACAGGTGACGATAACGATGATGCCGCCGATAATGTAGGATTTTTTGTATCCGATACTGTCGACAAGACGGGAAGCCGGTACCAAAAGAATGGCTGTTGCCAAGATAAATGCCGTGCTCATCCAGCCAAGATCCCGCGCCGAAACCCCGAACTCAAGTCCGATCGCCGGAAGGGCAAGGATTACCATCGTTGCGATCATCGGATTGAGGAACGCCCCCATAGATGTTGCGAAGAGGATCATTCTCCGTTCATGTACACTCATTTCCGTCACTCTTCACCTCAGTTATTATATGATTGGCAGTTCTGCCTGATTATGCATTTCATACAATCCGGCTTTTTCGCCGTACAAACTGCCCGGCCGTGCCTTATGAGAAGGTAGTTGATCCGACTCCACCATTTTTTTGGAAAGAGGATCATAAGATCCTTTTCGATTTTTTCAGGGTCGGTGTTTTGGGTAAATCCGATCTTCTTTGAAAGTCTTCGAACATGGGTGTCAACAGCGATGCCGCAGGCTTCATGAAAGGCATGGTTCGTGACGATGTTCGCGGTCTTTCTGCCGACTCCTGGGAGTGTTGTGAGTTCCTCGATCGTTTTTGGAACGACCCCGCCGAAGTTTTCTTCGAGCATCTTTGCCGTGCCTATGATGTTTTTCGTTTTTGACCGGTAAAATCCGGCCGAGTGAATGATCCGTTCAACGTCCAAAGGATCCGCCCGCGCCAGAGCGGCAGAGTTTGGATATGCGGAAAAAAGTTCATCGCGCAGACCATTTATGGTAACATCGGTGGTCTGTGCGGAGAGGATCGTCATAATAAGGAGTTCAAAAGGGTTTCTGAATGTGAGGAAGTTCATCTCGTCCTCTGTGCAGGGATACTGATGGTGTAACTCTTCGAGAATGGATTCTGCGATTATAGGATTCATAAAAAAATGGGGTGGCCCAGATTCGAACTGGGGTCAAAGCGTCCCAAACGCTCTAGGATGGACCAGGCTACCCTACCACCCCCCTGTTGCCCAATAATATTAGTGTTCTTCCTTAAAAAGAGATGTGTATGGTGTTCCGCAACTTGCGGATATAAAGCATTTAGACGATCGGGAACCGGATGAGTGAATCTCCAACGATCGTTCCGGCAAATTCGCCTTTGAGGAGGGCTTTTTCAATGAGTGCGGGGTCTCGTCCGTCGATTACTACAAGAGGTATTCCGCTTCGTTCGGTGATTTTTGCAGCAACGAGGTCGATGACCATATTCGATCCGGCGCACATCTTTTCTTTCATGATCATATCGATGAGTCCCTGCGGGCTCAGAATGTCATGCCGTTTTGCCGATGCGTCCTTCTTGGGGTCGGCAGTATAAATGCCGTCGATCGCGGTCATATTGATCATCATCGAGGCCCCGACTTCTTCTGCAAGGACGGCAGCTACGGCGTCTGTTGTCTGCCCCGGGGTTACTCCGCCCATCACTACGATTTTTCCGGACACGGCCGCGGTCTTTGCCTCGCGATAGGATTCGGCAACGACCGGATATGCATATTCTTTGAGGGCGCCGATAAGAAGTGCGGCATTGATCCTGGTGACCTGGATTCCGATCTCGTCTGATGAGGCTTCATCCAGCCCGATATCCCGGCAGGCTTCTATATATCTTCGGGCTTCCCCGCCTCCCCCGACAACGGCGAATATCTGGATGCCGGCATTGGTGAGGTTTATCAGTGCTTCAGCCCATTCTTTCAGGCGGTGTGCGTCAAGTGACGGTACTAGGATCGATCCTCCTACAGAAATAACTACCCTCGTCATAAATTGTCCTAGTTATTTGTTCCTTCCCGACATATATGTAGTGTGTGTTCAATGACACCTTGGAGTGATCCGCTTTCCTGCAAACATTACTCTCTTAAAAAAATATGCGGAGAGGTTACTCGGCAAGAATCAGAACGCGCCAGGTTTGCCCGCCGAACTCAAGTGTGTCCCAGACAACGGTTTTCTGAACAACGCCATCCGACCCGGTTTTTTGGTAGGTATATTCCGTTGTGCCTGAGGATTCCCGGCATATTTCTAAAGTTGCTGTTTTGACGTCGTCTGGGTACGACGGATCAGTAAGAATGAGAATTTCTAACAACCTTTTTTTTACAGAAAGTACTTTCTTTTCGTACGTTGAGTAGTATGTATGGGGACTTTCAGCAGCTTTGGTCTCAACCAGGCATATCACGAACGTTATGAAAAACTTGGCGACCGTCTCTCCGACGTTGGTAAAACACTTGATTGGGATGTGTTTCGTCCTCTTCTTGAATCCATGTATGCAAATAAATCCGGCAAGGGCGGTCATCCCAATGTCGATGTCATACTTATGTTCAAGATTCAGCTTCTGGAAGTCTGGTATAATCTGTCTGATCTCGCCGTTGAACGTGAAATTTATGATCGTCTTTCTTTTTGGCATGGTAAGTGAGGGCGTTAGCCCGAAACGGTGAGCAAGATTCGATCTTGCGAACTCTTGGGTGTCCTGACAAAATACCCGACAATTCAACGATCTGGTTATTTCGGGAGCGCATGTCCGAATCAGGCGTTGATACATTGGTCTGGCAGGAGTTTCAGAGACAACTTGACCTGAAAGGTCTGAAAATTGAACAAGGTATGATTCAGGATGCAACGTTTGTGTATGCTGAACCCGGTCATTGTAAGAAAGACACGCCGCGAGGAGATCAGGCAAAAACACGACGGGATAAAGATGGAAAAATCATGTCCAAGAACGGCAAAATGCACTATGGCTATAAACTTCATACCATCATGGATACGACGCACGATCTTATTCGACGCATTGAAACCACCACGGCAAATGTTCATGATAGTCAGGTGGACCTCTCAGAAAAAGGAGAAGTGGTCTATCGGGATCGGGGATATCAGGGAGCAAAATGCAAGGGATATAGTGCCACAATGAAAAGGGGAGCGAGAGGGCATCCCATTGGCATACGAGATAAACTGAGAAATCTGCGAATAAGTAGGAAGAGATCAAAGGGCGAGAGACCCTATGTAGTGATCAAAAATGTTTTTCATGCAGGGT
The DNA here is from genome assembly GCA_003315675.1 of Methanocorpusculum sp. MCE. Taxonomy (GTDB): domain Archaea; phylum Halobacteriota; class Methanomicrobia; order Methanomicrobiales; family Methanocorpusculaceae; genus Methanocorpusculum. The sequence continues at coordinate 280 of NIZU01000020.1, read as the reverse complement.
TGGTAAAGGTAACAACGCTGCAAAGAGTACGAGTGAAAAATATGCTGGCTGCATTTTGTTATAATATCTATCAGGTGAAAACGATTCAAAACAGAGTGTAAATTTAAAAAAAAAACGACAAGGAATAATGGGTATTCTTCTTTTTTTGGGGGGGGTGAGGGGGTATGGATGTAGCCAATCTCCTATACATGACATCCCAGGAAAACATGGAAAAACGCCTCGAAGAACTCGAACGCGACTATGCCGACCTCATGGAACGGGTCCGCGACCTCGAACTCCA
>NIZU01000019.1 GCA_003315675.1 Methanocorpusculum sp. MCE | reverse complement strand
TGTATGACTGATTTCACTGATATCTATAGCAAAACGTCTGCAGAAGTCATCAATCATCCGGTCTTTCAGTCCGCTGTCAGGTTCATCCTTGAAGTAGGAAGCCAGATATACGACATGTTCGCCGTACCACTCGAACGGTACAAAATTCGTGTGGGTAACCACTGCTCCGTATGGAGCCGGGTCCCCCATATTGGTCCAGTAGATGCCGTTTGTCGGGTCGCGGGTAAGACCCAGGGTCATGCATGCTGCCCCCTGATACATCAGATTTGGGAGTTGGGTTTCTCCATTCTTCAGGAGCGAATTCGTAACCTTTGGCGGCAGTGTTGAAATGACGGCATCAAATGCTTCACCGTTGATCAGCCACTTGTCCTTTTCCCTGACAAGGGTGACTGCAGGTGTGCCGAGTCTGATCTCTGCCCCTTTTTCCTTGAGTCTCTCAACCATCGCATCTATTAGTTTATGCCACCCTCCTTTCAAGTATCCAAGCCGTTCTCCTTCCGAACCTCTGTCGGAGCGGATGGCAATCCTGCTCATTAGCCAGGCTGCTGAAACATCATCCTTCATCGACCCGAATTTGCTGGTGAGCAGGGGTGCGAAAAATGCATTATACACATCCTCGCCCACCTTCTCGAACAGGTAGGCTTTCGCGGTAACTTTGTCAAGCGGGAGAAGATCGATCTTTCTTGAGCCGAGAACGAACAATCCTAGTCTGAATTTCTGGAAAAACGTAAGACAGGGATAGCGGAGGATTTCGAGAGGGGTTGTGAGCGGGTGAAGTTTGCCGTCCATATAGTAACCGGTTGAACCTTTCAGCCAGATCAGATCGGATGTAAGACCAAGCGTATCCAGTAGGGAAAACAGATTTTTGTCGCCGGAAAAACAGTGGTGATAGAGTGTCTCGAGCGTATAGGTATTTTTGTAGGTAAGGGAGGACATGCACCCGCCGGGATTGTCGTTTTTTTCAAAAATGACAACCTCAAATGTATCAGCAAGCTGCAATGCTGCCGACAAGCCTGCGAGTCCTGATCCGAGAATCCCTATCTTCATTGCATTATAAGATATCTCTGAATGATAAGAAAGTTTTTGGCGGACGTCGTCGTATAGTATGGAAGTCATATATATTCCATGACTTACATATATACCACAACTAAAGGTGTCTACAGTAAATGCGAGTGTTTTTTATAGGATTTGGACAGGCAGGAGGAAAGATCGTGGATATGTTCCTAGCACAGGACAAAAAGTTAGGATCCACGAGTTTCCGCGGTATTGTAATCAATACTGCCCGAACCGACCTGATGGGTGTAAAGCACATCCCTATGGAGGATCGTCTCCTGATTGGCCAGACAATGGTTAAAGGTCACGGTGTCGGAACCGATAACGTGACCGGTGCCAAGGTGGCAGCAGACGAGATTGATACGATTATCAATGCTATCGATAAACGCGGCACTCATGATGTTGATGCGTTCGTTGTTTGTGCCGGATTGGGCGGGGGAACAGGTTCTGGTGGTGCTCCGGTTCTCTGCCGTCATTTAAAGCGTATTTACCGCGAACCGGTGTATGCGCTCGGCATTATTCCGGCTCCCGAAGAGGGCCGTCTTTACTCTTTAAACGCTGCCCGGAGTTTATCCACGCTGGTCAACGAGGCCGACAACGTCATTGTGTTTGACAACAGCGCGTGGAAGAACGACGGAGAAAGTGTGAAGAGTGCTTTCGACCGGCTGAATGAGGAGATCGTCCGCAGATTCGGTGTCCTGTTCCGTGCCGGCGAGGTCAACAAGTTCGGTGTCGGAGAGATGGTTGTCGACTCCAGTGAGATTATCAACACGCTTCGCGGCGGCGGCATCTCATCGGTCGGATATGCAATCAGCGAGGCTCTACCGAAAGGCGGCCGGCTTGCATCGAAATCTGGCGGCGGTCTTTTAGGCGGGCTTCTCGGAAAGAAGGAGAAGAGGCAGGAACCTCATATCGATATCACATCCAGCGAGGACAAATCCGCGAAAATTATCGGTCTTGTCCGCCGTGCAATGCTTGGGCGTCTGACGCTTCCCTGTGACTATTCGACTGCTGAGCGTGCTCTTGTTCTTGTTGCCGGTCCGCCGACGGAGCTTGACCGCAAAGGTGTGGAAAAATCCAAAAGCTGGGTCGAAGAAAATATCGCCGGTGTCGAGGTCCGCGGTGGTGACTACCCGGTTGACAGCGGGTATGTTGCGGCAATCGTTCTGCTTGCAACGATCGGTAATGCACCCCGCATCCGCGAGTTGATCGAGCTTGCAAAGGAAGCAAAAGAAGAGGTCGTGAGATCCCGTGAGTGGGCGACGTCATCCATGTTTGAGGATGGGATCGATCCATTATTCGAGTGAGGATACTATGAAGAAAATCACGTATATATTATTGGCACTTCTGGTATGTGCAACATTCATTGGCAGCGCGTCCGCATTTACTTATACGAGCGGGGCAGTTGTTGATCCGTCGGGTTCCTTAAGTCCCGGCGAGGCTGTGACGGCGTCGATGACCATTGCTCTTCCAAAGGACAGTATCAGCACATCGGGCTCTCTGAAACTGACTACTGCTCTTCGAGACTCAACTCTTTGGACTGTGTATGTATACAAAGGAACGGTTGTTAACAATCAAACCAGTAGTGATTCTCTGATCACTACCTTATCTTCCACGAGTTTCGCCTATACCATCTCAGGATTCGTTCTGGATTATGATCAGCCGGTTACTCTGTATATTGCTCTGAGTGGTCTGGTTCCGGACAGCTTGAAAGGACAATCCGTCACCGTTCTTAAAATTGATCAAGATTCTGGATCGGCAACAGCGAGCGGGTATTCTACCTACTCTTCTCCCACACAGAAGGTCTATAATCCGGATGATTTTTCCGGAATGGTGACTTATACGGAAACGGATATCGCATCTCTTGATTCCCGCATCACGACCTATACAACGTATGGAATCGATGTGTCTTCCGTAGTTACGAATCTGGAATCTGCCAAAACCTCTCTTGCAGCAGCAAAAGCAGCAGGCACTGCAGATATTTCGGTTGCCAATAAAAAACTGGAAGCAGCGACCACTTCACTGGCTGCAGCTGAAAAAGCTCTCTCTCTCGCTGGTTTGAATGCCATCAAAGCAAATACGGATGCTGTCGACTTAATCGTCACCGAACTCTATGGGAAGGGCTGGGATACCGAGGCGAAACTGCTTGCAACAACCAATCAGGGTATCAAGAATACCTATGATGTAGCTGCAATTTCATATAATGCAGGCGGAACGCCTGATGTCGATGAAAACCTTAAAGCCTCGGAACAGGCAGTAGCTGATGGAAATGCATATCTGGCGTCCGCTTCGCCTTTCGCTGCAATCGGCAACGTGCTGCCGATCATAATTGTGATCGTTGTTGCGGTAGTCGTTGTTTTCGGTGCAATTATTTTCATTAGAAGACGGAGAGGCGGTTGGGACGAACTTGGATAACCAATCGAGAATATCTATCAACCCATTTTTTAACGCGAATCATGATTTAAGGAAGATTGGCTACATCCATACCCCCTCACCCCCCCCAAAAAAAGAAGAATACCCATTATTCCTTGACGTTTTTTTTTTAATTTACACTCTGTTTTGAATCGTTTTCACCTGATAGATATTATAACAAAA
>NIZU01000018.1 GCA_003315675.1 Methanocorpusculum sp. MCE | reverse complement strand
ATGCCTGGTTGAGACCAAAGCTGCTGAAAGTCCCCATACATACTACTCAACGTACGAAAAGAAAGTACTTTCTGTCAAAAAAAAGGTTGTTAGAAATTCTCTCATTCATGAAAGGGAATTATTATGTCAATAGCAATTGGAGATAATTTAACTCAGTCCTTCGAGTTTGCAAAGGAAAAACTCGGAGGTAATATCGGGACATGGCTGATCCTCTCGATCCTGAACATCGTTCCGATCGTCAACTGGATCGTCTACGGAGCGTACGTCAACGTACTGCGGGGCGGCGCTCCGGATCTCGATAATATGGGGAAGTCCTTAGTCGAAGGACTTCTTGCACTGATCATTGGTATCATCTACATGATCATTCCGATTATTCTTACGATTTTTATCTCGGTCGGCATGTTCACGATCAGTTCAGTTACCACCGTGACGCCAATGTCAACGATGTCGTCGATGTCTCCGGTCGTACCCGTGGTTACGACAGGTGCGGGTTTTGCTCTTATGTTCGGCCTGATCATTCTCTGTATCATCGTGGCGTTTTTCTTCGCTCTGTTTGCAAAACCGGCCGTCGTCAACTTTGCGCGGAATGGATTTTCCGCTGCATTCAGGCTTGGCGAAATATTTGGCATGATCAGCAAAGCCGGCTGGCTCAAGTACATCGTCTCGCTCATCCTCTTCTGGCTCATCTTCGGTGCGATCACCCTTCTCTGTTTAATGATCCCGATCGTCGGCTGGATCCTTCTGATCTTCATCCTGCCGTTCTTGTACTGCTGGGGATCCAAGTATCTTGCAAATCTGTTCGAGTAAGAACAGACTCTTCTTTTTTTCAACGACATTTCCAAACGACCTTTGTGTTATGCTTTGCGGATTTATGAACTGCTGAAAGAACGTGAGCTCTGCAAAACTGCCCATCTGCTCCGCTTCATTTTTCATCCCAACGCGCTTTTTTTCTTACAAATCTTTCATATCATCTCTTGGAATGAGTACATCTGCTGACATGCTGGAACGCAATAAAAACAAATATATAGAACTACAATACAACAAATATGTGCAACAAGCGAAACAGGAAAAGCCATGGACAAACACACCGAGCCTGCGGTGGTCAAAAACACTGATCCCTCAAAGGCAGAAACCACTAACCCGGATGAAAATCCCGTTCCTGAAACCACTGTTGTTGATGAACTCACAAAAAAATACGATGACCTCAATGACAAACATCTTCGTCTCGCAGCCGAATTCGAAAACTACAAAAAGCGTGCCAAACGCGATCAGGAAAGTGCCGTCAGGTATGCAAACGAAAAGTTTGCGCTTGACATCATCGACATCCTCGACAACTTCGAACGTGCTCTCAAAAGCGACGACGAAAATCTTCGTGACGGGCTAGAGCAGATCCACAAACTGTATCTCTCCATTCTCTCGAGAAACGGTATTGAACCAATGAACATCACGGGAGCCGCATTCGACCCCGCCCTCCATGAAGCCGTAGCCTGCATCCCCGCAGACGCTCCAGAGGGTGCGATCCTCGACATCGCCGTTCCCGGTTACACGATCCGCGACAAAGTACTTCGTCACGCAAAAGTGGCCGTAGCAAAGAAAAAAGAAGAATAATACAGGTACTAAAAATGGCATCAAACAAAGTAATTGGAATTGATCTTGGAACTACCAACTCCTGCCTTGCTATTATGGAAGGCGGCAGTCCGATTGTTATCGCAAACGCAGAAGGATTCAGGACAACCCCGTCCGTCGTAGGATTTTCCAAAGAAGGCGAAAGACTTGTTGGAAACGTTGCAAAACGTCAGGCGATCATCAACCCCACGAGAACTGTAAGCTCGATCAAACGGTACATGGGTACCGACCACCCGATCGAGATCGACGGTAAGAAATACTCTCCTCAGGAGATCTCTGCAATGATCCTGCAGAAACTCAAGATGGATGCAGAGGCATACCTTGGAGAAAAAGTCGACAAAGCCGTCATCACGGTCCCTGCCTACTTCAACGACGCCCAGCGTCAGGCAACCAAGGATGCAGGCAAGATCGCCGGACTTGAGGTCCTTCGTATCATCAACGAGCCGACGGCCTCTGCCCTTGCATACGGACTCGACAAAGAAAACGAGGTCACCGTGCTTGTCTACGATCTCGGCGGAGGAACATTCGATGTCTCCATCCTTACCCTTGACGACGGCCTCTTCGAAGTCAAATCGACCGCAGGTAACAACCGTCTCGGCGGCGACGACTTCGACGCCCGCGTCGTTGACTTCCTTGCCGACGAGTTCAAGATGAAGGAAGGCGTCGACCTGAGAAAGGACCCGGTAGCCCACCAGAGACTGAAGGATGCCGCAGAGAAGGCAAAGATCGAACTTTCCTCCCTCCAGAAGGCAAACATCAACCTCCCGTACATCACCGCGACCGCTGACGGACCCAAACACCTGGACGTTGACCTGACCCGTGCAAAGTTCGAGCAGCTCATCAGCGACCTTGTGCAGAAGACCGTCGAGCCCGTCAAACGGGCATTAAAGGATGCAGGTCTCAGCGCCTCCGACATCAACCACGTCCTCCTTGTCGGCGGATCGACCCGTGTACCGGTCGTCATCGAGACCGTCAGAAGCCTCCTCGGCAAAGAGCCCGACAAGACCCTTAACCCGGACGAGTGTGTCGCACTCGGTGCAGCCGTTCAGGGAGCAGTTCTCACCGGCGAAGCAAAGGACGTTGTCCTGCTTGATGTCACCCCGCTGACGCTTGGTATCGAGACCCTCGGCGGTATCGCCACCAAACTCATCGAGAGAAACACCACCATCCCGACCAGAAAGAGTCAGATCTTCTCGACTGCGGCAGACAACCAGACCTCTGTAGAGATTCATGTCGTGCAGGGAGAACGTCAGTTCGCCCGCGACAATTTCAGTCTCGGCAGATTCCAGCTCACCGGCATCCCGTCGGCCCCCCGCGGCATGCCGCAGATTGAGGTCACCTTCGATATCGATGCGAACGGTATCGTCCATGTATCCGCAAAGGATCTCGGCACCGGTCACGAGCAGTCGATGACCATCACCGGCAGAAAAGACCTCAAGGACGACGAGATCGAAAAGATGGTCAAGGACGCAAAACAGTTCGAAGAAGAGGACAAGAAGCGCCGCGAAGAGATCGAACTCCGCAACAACGCCGACAACGCCGTCTATGCTGCGGAAAAACTCGTGAACGACAAAGAGACCACAGGCAAGATCGACGCCGAAGACAAGGAAAAGATCTCGTCCGGCGCAGCTGCTCTCAAAGAAGTCCTTGCAAAAGAGGATGCTACCTCTGAACAGATCAAGGAGAAGATGGACGCCCTTCAGGAAGTCGTCTTTGCCGCGACCTCCAAGATGTACCAGAAGATCCAGGAAGAGAAGGAGGCAGCAGGCAATGCGGCCGGCTCCGGATGCGAAGGCAACTGTGACTCCTGCAAAACCGACGACAATGTCGTAGATGCAGACTACGAAGTCAAAAAGGACTAAACCTCCTTTTTTTGGGAATGTAGAAAATGGGTTCGGAATCGTACTATGATGTCTTAGGTTTGCCCCGTAATGCTACGGAGACAGACATTAAAAAAGCTTACCGAAACCTCGCCAAGAAGTATCACCCGGATGTCTGCAAGGATCCCGGGGCTGAGGAGAAGTTCAAGTCGATCAACGAGGCGTATGACGTTCTTTCTGACGAGACGAAACGCCGGCAGTATGATCAGCTCGGACATGATAATTTCACGAATGCATCGAAAGGTAATTATTCCGGTGCAGGAGGTGCAGGATTCAATGCGGACTTCTCAGGATTCGGAGATATCTTCGATTTCTTCGGCGGAGGAGGACGCAGACAGAGCGGACCGCGTGAAGGCGACGATCTGTTGATGCGTATCCAGATCACGCTCGAAGAGGCAGTGTTCGGGACGCAGAAAGAGATCGAGGTCATGCATACGGAGAGCTGTCCGGAATGCGATGGAACGGGCAGTGCAACGAAGAAGACCACCACATGCAGCAGATGCGGCGGCACTGGTCAGATCAAGCAGGTGAAAAATTCCATCTTCGGCCAGATGGTCACCCAGTCAACCTGTCCATACTGCGGCGGCCGGGGAAAGATTCCCGAGACGCCGTGTAAGAAATGCAACGGAACGGGCCGAACCAAGATCCGCCGTCAGGTGACGGTGAATGTTCCGGCAGGAATCGACAGCGGCATGCGTCTGCGCATGGAAGGATACGGCGAGGCGGGAGATTACGGAGCGAGAAACGGCGATCTGTACATCGAAGTCTATGTCGTGGCAAATCCGAAGTTCGACCGCGAGGATGACAATCTGATCACGCAGTACGAGATCTCGCCGGCACAGGCGGCTCTCGGCTGCGAGGTGGAGATCGAGACGATCGACAGACAGAAGGTCATGCTCAAAATCCCGGCAGGAATCGCCTACGGGACCCGTCTCAGAATTGCCGGCGAAGGTGTTCGAAGACGCGGCAACTACGGAAATCTGCTGGTTCGAATCGTGATCGCCACGCCAAAGAAGATATCTGCGGCTGAAAGAGAGCTGTATGAAATGCTGCTCAAGTCCGAAGGAAATGCCGGTTCTTCTCAATCGTCCAAGGATGATGAGAAGGAAGGCCGGAAAAAACGCGGGATCTTTAAGTAAGCGAGGATGGAGTGAAGGGAACCCTCACTCCACCCCAAGCGGGGAGCAAATCTTTGATTTGCGACCAAGTGAGGATTTATTCTCACTCCACCCGAAGCGAGTGTTTTCCTTCACGCAGCCCCGCGTGAAGGTCAACCCCTCACACAATATATTCACAAACACCCCCGGATCGGGACTCTTCGCAAGGGCCGAATACTCCGGATCAACCCCGGTCCCCACCCTGAGTTTTAGCCGGGTTTATCACACATTCTTGGGGGGAAGTGCTACCCTTAATAACCCTCGCGTCCATAGTAATAGATAATGACTCTTGCACTTCTGTCAGTCTGGGACAAGACCGGGATCCTTGATCTCGCCCGTGCCCTGGTTGCAAAAAACATTGGAATCCTAAGTTCCGGCGGAACGGCGAAGACGCTGCGTGAGGCGGGCATTCCTGCAAAAGACGTGTCAGACTACACCTGTTTTCCCGAGATGATGGACGGGCGTGTAAAGACCCTCCACCCGAAGGTTCACGGCGGTCTCCTTGGCCGCAGAGGCATCGATGACGGGATCATGGCACACCATGGCATCGTACGAATCGACATCCTCTGTGTCAATCTGTATCCGTTCGAGGAGATGTCGAAAAAGAATCTCCCGCTCGAAGAGCTCATCGAGTTCGTTGATATCGGCGGCCCTGCAATGATCCGTGCAGCATCTAAGAACTACAAGGATGTTGCCGTTTTGACCGATCCGTCCGATTACCCTATGGTGATCGAAGCGATCAAAACCGGCGGCTTCACTTCAGAGCAGAAACTTCGTCTTGCGACCAAAGCGTTCACCCGAACGGCTGCTTACGACGCTGCGATCTCCAATTATCTCAACGGGATCGACAAGGAGTTCCCCGATGTCTATACCATGCAGTTTGGCAACGGCAGAAAACTCAGATACGGAGAAAACCCGCATCAGAAGGCCGCCGTCTACGGTACCTCCGGCATCGCCGGTCAGGTCGCTCTGCAGGGCAAAGAGATGTCCTACAACAACTATCTCGATGTCCACGCAGCGGTCAGTCTCTGCAGAGAACTTCCCGGATTTGCGACGGTGATCGTAAAGCACAATAATCCGTGCGGTGTTGCTCTTGGGAAAAACCAGCTTGAATCGTATATCAAGGCACGGGATGTCGACCCTGTCTCGGCTTACGGTTCGGTCGTTGCGATGAGCACGCCTGTCGATACCGATATCGCGAAGGAGATCTGCTCGACCTTTGTTGAGGTCCTGATCGCTCCGTCGTTCAGCGACGAGGCACGCGAGATGATGAAGAAGAAGGAGAACATGCGCCTCTTAATTCTCCCGCCTGCAGAGCCTGCCGATGAGATCCGCACGATCGACGGCGGCATCCTCGTCCAGAGAACCCCGGCATACACCGAGGACTGGAAGGTCGTTTCCAAGCGTGCTCCGACCCCGGACGAGGTCGAGGCACTCAAACTCGCCTGGAAGGTGGTTGAGTATGCGAAAAGCAATGCCATCATCTACGCGAACAAAACCGAGACGGTCGGCATCGGCGTCGGTCAGATGAATCGTGTCGATTCGGCAAAACAGGCCATCCAGAAGGCTGCGGAGTTTGGCAGAACGATGGAAGGAACCGTGATCGGGTCCGATGCGTTCCTGCCGTTTTCAGACACGCTGGAAGTGGCGGCCGCTGCAGGAGCGACGGCGCTTATCCAGCCTGGCGGCTCGATTCGTGACAACGAAGTGCTCGCAAAGGCCGATGAGCTGGGTATCGCGATGGTATTCACCGGAACCCGGCACTTCAGACATTAAAGACGGATTCTTTTTGGGATCCCTCCCTGCTTTTTTTTGATCGAGGCATCAGCCGGAATCGAATAGTTCCGTGCGATACGAAGACTGCATGCGTGGTCGGGGAAGAAATGCTCCAATTTCACGTGTATTACCCATTCTGACAAAGTTATCGGCATATCCGATTCTTGCCGGAAAAGGGATCAAACCGACCCAAACTTCAGTCGAATCAGCTGTTTTCATCTGGAATTATACGGAAAACGGACCGTATAAGGCAACCGTTTTCCTATCGGAGCAAATTCAACGGGTATATTACTATGAATTCCCCATATCTTCGGATGAAATATTATTGGAAACTGGCGTTTCGGTAATATAACCTGACTTTGACAGTTGCCTCTTCTCCCCCTATCCAGCCTCACCCCACCCCGCATTTTAGCCCGAGTATCGCCGTATTCAGCGCATCAAAATTGGAAAACAAACATCGGTGACCTCTCTCTTTCCCCTTCATCATCGTAA
>NIZU01000017.1 GCA_003315675.1 Methanocorpusculum sp. MCE | reverse complement strand
ACCAACGTCGGAGAGACGGTCGCCAAGTTTTTCATAACGTTCGTGATATGCCTGGTTGAGACCAAAGCTGCTGAAAGTCCCCATACATACTACTCAACGTAAGAAAAGAAAGTACTTTCTGTCAAAAAAAAGGTTGTTAGAAATTCTCAGGTTGTTAGAAATTCTCATGTTTTTCATGCAGGGTTGGTGAAGGTAACAACGCTGCAAAGAGTACGAGTGAAAAATATGCTGGCTGCATTTTGTTATAATATCTATCAGGTGAAAACGATTCAAAACAGAGTGTAAATTAAAAAAAAACGTCAAGGAATAATGAGTATTTTTCTTTTTTGTGAGGGGGGTGAGGGGGTAGGGATGTAGCCAATCTTCCATAAATCATGATTCGCGTTAAAAAATGGGTTGATAGATATTCTCGATATTATTATGGTCAGAGTTCTGAATCATATGATAAATTAAAAACCAATCTTGATACAAAATCAATTCTTTGTAACTATAAAGATACAGCCATAAATAATTATGTGCTTGAATGTTTTAATAATAAGATTGATTTTGATACATTAATAAAGAGTATTCGGGAAAAATCACCTGAGTTTTTTAATGCTCAACTAAGTTCTTCTAACTCTATTACATTATTTAACTCGAACCATAAAGCAAGTTATTATAGTATTGCTAAAGTAGGGTATCCTGATCTTCTGTCGGGGGCTATTGACTCGACTCCGGTTATCGCCAACGGAAAAGCCTATGTTCTCACAAGCTCCACCGAAAGAACCGACCTTGCCGATGACAAAACAGGCGTCTACTGCATAGACCTTGCTACAAAAGAACGGGACTGGTATGCTCCGCTGGATGGAACCGGCGGAATCTCCGGTCTCACGTTCCGAGACGGCAAACTCTACCTCGGCACCATCTCCGGCAAACTCTACTGTCTTGATGAGATATACGGCACTGTCCTCTGGACGTCAGACGTCATCGACACAACACCAGAAACTGGACTCTCATCAACCCCGCAGGTGCTTGACGGTGCCGTCTATGTGACCGCCGGAACACCCTCCTCTCTTTGGGCATTTTCAACCGAAGACGGCACGTTGCTCTACGCACGTTGCTCTACAATACCACAGTAACAACCATTGAAGAAACCAGCGGCGTAGCTCCTCTCTCATCTCCCTCAACCGATGGAAAACGCGTCTTCACAAGCAGCACACAGGGAATCTCCGCCTTTGACCCAGCATCCACCACCATCCTCTGGACCTTCAAACTTACCGGTACATCCGGAACGCCGGTCTATCACAACGGCACCGTCTTCGTTGAAACAGCAGACGCAGTATATGCCGTCAGTGCAGATACTGGAGAGAGCAAATGGAATGTATCCCACTGCGGATTTGCCACCTCGCCCGCTGTTAAGGATGACATTGTTATCGTCAACGGTCAAACCGGACTTACCGCCTACGCAGAAGCAGACGGTACCATGCTCTGGGAACACACAACCGAAGCCGAAGTCTCGCACAACTCGCCGGTCATCGCCGGAGATAAAGTATATTACACGGCAAACAACTGGAATAATGCCGGGAGTTACTACGCATATGTGTATGGCGTTAATCTTTCCGATGGAACAGAGCCAATTCTGGAGTTTGATTCCGGTCCATACGCCCCCTTCTCAGCATTAGAGAGCGCCTCTGTACGTGGCGGCTATATTTCAACTTCATCTCCTGCTGTATCTAACAACCTGATTTTTGTTGGAACCGGTTCCAGCAACAGAACAAACGAGGATATGAATATCTCTGCCGACAGTCTGCTTGTATTTGGTGCTGCAGGAAAATTCACCCAGTACATCTACAACGGTGAAACAGTCGTTCCGCCCTACCATACGACAGGAGTAAACGGTGAAACGGTTCTTTTCACCTCAGCCCTAGGTCTTCTTGCACAAACCGCCGGAACTACGCCCCTGACCATCGAAAACGGTATGCTCACCGCCTACGGCGACAAAGCAAACACCGAAACCGCAGTCTGGCGGATGAACATAAACGGCAACCCTCAGACCGACATCACAACCGAAATTCAAGACGGCGACAGAATCCTCTTCTATTACGGAGAAACTGAAAAAACTAGCGATGCAGACTATGCCCTCCGCATCGAAGCAGACATTTCAGACAACTTTGCAGAAATCAGCATCAACCCAGACTACAAACGTGCCTTCACCGTCGCAGAAACACAACCTCAGACACTAAATGCCGTTATCACCGACTGGGAGGGATCAGTCATCTCACCCGCCGCCGGAGAACTCCAGTGGACGGCATCCTCCAACACCTTCACCCTCCAACCCGACGGCTGCACCCTCACCTATACTCCGACAGGAAAAGTTGGTGAAAGTGCTGTCTTTACCCTCACCTATACACCGGTAAATGGTGGTGGAGCTTATGTCTCCGCTCTTACCGAACCGCTCAGTATCTACGAACGCCAGTCACCTATTCCCTCTGATCCGGCGATAGAAACCACACAGACCTACTTCACCTGGAAAGGGAACTATGCCAGAACCGGGGTCGTCAATGGAACCGGCCCTTCAACCGCTGACATCCTCTGGGATGTGGAACTGCCATTCATACAAACAAGCGGCAGCACCTATTTCTCTTTAGTCGACGGTTCACCCGTGGTCCATGACGGCAGAGTTTACGTTTCTGTATGGAATGGCGGTATGTCTCCCGATGGACTCAAAGTAGGAGTTTTCTGTTTTGATGCCACAACCGGAGAGGAAATCTGGAACAACCCTGCATTGCAGTCACGCGCAGGAATGACCATCGCAGATGACAAACTCTACGTCTCCGGCGGCTCCTGTCTTGCATGTATTGACCTGGACGATGGACACCTGATCTGGAAAACTCCCGACATCAGTATCTATCCATATGTTGGCCTCACCTCAACTCCTATTGTTTATAATAGTGTAGCGTACGTCAACACAATGACCCTTTCCGGAAACGAAATCATCAACTGCCTCTATGGCTTTGATGCAGAAACCGGTGAACAGATTGTTAAAATAGATGGACAGGCTCCCGACGGATACAGCGGAGGTGCTGGAATGTTCTCCTCACCCTCCATGAGTCCTGACGGAGTACTCTACGTTCTGGGAGCTGGCGGAGTCTATGCCGTAGACACCGCAACAAACGCCAAACTCTGGGAATTTGACGCAGGCGCCCGCTCAACCGCAAAGCAGGGTTCTGTCACCATTCTTGGCGGAAACAACATGTACGTTGGTTCACCTGTCTATAAGGACCAGTGTGTATACTTCATAAGAGGAGGAACTGTCGATGAACCAACATACTTCTACTGTATTGACGCAATAACCGGCGAGGAAATCAGCAAATATGAAATATACTCATCACCCATCACGCCGGTAATCACTGACGACAAACTAATCACCCTCTGTGCTATACTCAGTGACTCATCAAGTATGGGGGGAGCAACCGCCTACAACCTCACCACCGGCGAAATGCTGTGGCATTATGACACAGGAGCAAGCAGCCGTGCCTCTCCAATTGTTGCTGGCGACACTGTCTACTTTGGAACCTATAAAGATGGAATCCTCTATGCGGTGGACATCACCACCGGAGAAGAAGCCTGGCACAGCAAGTTTGCATCTGCAAGCGGTGCATCAGCGGGGTGGTGGAATATCATTGAAGGAACGCCCGCCATTGAAGACGGCACCCTCTACATCGGAGCAGAAAACGGCCACTTCTACGCCTTCAAAACACCAACCCTCGAAGACGTCAGCATAACAGCCCCGGCAAACATCACAGCCGGCACACCTGCTGTCTTCAACGGCATCTAACCGCTCGACGGAACAACCTATGCATGGAACTTCGGCGACAACACCAAAGGGACCGGCAAAACCATCAGTAAAACATGGGAAACCGCCGGAACCTACACCGTAACACTCACTACACAGAGCGGAGGACAGAGCGGATCTGCAGAAATCACTGTCACCGTCGAACAACCACCCAAACAAATAACCGAACCAGCACCTGCCGAAATCATCACTCCCGTCGGCGTCACCGATGGGGAAAAACCCGTCGTCACCTTCGATGCGGGCGACAAAAATGAAACCGCAGGCAACATTACAATCACCATCAGCGACTATCAGAGCGACGCAGACGGGGCTATCAACCTCGGCAGAATAACAGCCCCACCGGACACTGAAAAACTCGTTGTCCTCCTCAACCTCAGTGTCGAAGGCCTCAAAGACCAGCACAGACTCACCTCCTACGCAAAACTCACCGTAAACATCAGCATCACAGATGAAGACAAAACAAATCTCACCTTCTGGCGCTAAGCTGACAGTCTCGCTGACGGACACCTCCCCGAACTGCTCAAACACACAGAAAACACCAGTCTGGATGCAGTAGACGGATGGGCGCGCTTCGACATACAGGTCCCCGGCTTCTCAACCATTGTCGGCTCAATTGGCAGCTGACAAATGTCCTTCGCCGTCAAAGATACATCCGGCGCCAACATTATAGCCGCCGAACGCTGGGGTGGCGTCTACGTTGACAGTATCAACGGACTCAGCCCCTCATCTGACACTGAAGTGTGGATGTATCAGGTCAACGGCAACGCCCCGGGCGTCATGGCAAACAACTTCCCCGTGAGCATCGGTGACAAAGTCGTCTGGTATTACAGTGAAGATATGACAAAGCCTGTCTCGCAAAGCAAAGCCGTCTACGCCTTCATTGTCGGAGGAACACCACTCACGCCAATCATTAAAAATACTGGAGCCGTCATACTCCCGCCCGACGCATCATTCATCGAAGAAACCGCGTCTATTCCAGCAGACACCGGACGTGTAAACTTGACGCGGACAGGCATACTCACCGAAGTACAGGTCCCGATGGAAGCTCTCGAAAACATCACTGACGCCTCCTTATACGTTGTCGAAGGAAACCGCGTCGAACTCACCTTGCCGGTCAACATCAGCGCCACAGATGTATTCTCAATTCTTGAACTCTCTGTCCTTGACAGTGATCAAAAAGAAATTCAAGTCAACGAAAGTGGAAACTTCACCATCAAATGTACCGTCCCAAGCGGAAAACAGCTTCTCGTCGGACATCTCAACAAAACAGACATCTGGGAAAACTGCACCGTCATCCAAACGGGTGACGAACTATGGACGGCTGAATATGACGCACTCTCAACCTTCGCAATATTCGTTATCGACGAAGGAAAAGAAATCCCGCTCGTAGAAAAAGCAAATCCGGAACAGACCATTGAACCAACTGTGGAACCGACGGTAAACGCAACAACCATCAAAACCACCGTCCCAACTACTCCACTGCCAACCACCTCCAGAACCGCGACGCCAACAGCCCAGAGTCCAGTTCCCATTGCCGGAGTAATCCTTGGCCTCCTCGGTGCAGCCGTTCTGCTCAAACGCAGAACATAACCTCCCAATTTTTACTTGATTATGACGCGCAAAAAAGCATTCACAACTCTCATCACAGTGTTTCTCCTCCTTTGTCTTCTCACCGGTGCTGTCTGTGCCTCATCAACCGCAGTCGAAACCGCCGTAGACAAAGGTCTGGATTACCTCGCCGCACATCAGAACCCTAATGACGCCGGAAACTGTAAGCTCTCAACTTCAATCACTTTTTTCAACCTGAATTTAAATGTGAAAATTTCTAACAACCTTTTTTTTTGACAGAAAGTAATTTTTTACAGATAAATGACTTATACCGCTCATAAGTCTCAAAAACAAGATCTCTCCACCACGCTGGATTGCAAACAATGGATTGCCAGATCCCGCATCCCTTTTATCCTCTTGAAAAGAACATCTATCAGAGTGAACCTGCCATGATCCTCAACACCGGAAGCAGAACAGACATCCCTGCATTCTTCAGCGAATGGTTCTTCAACCGGATCCGCGAAGGATATGTCCTTGTTCGAAACCCGTATTATCCTCACAAAGTCACAAAATATCTGCTCAATCCGGACATTGTGGACTGTATAAACTTCTGCACCAAAAATCCTGAGCCGATGCTTCCGAGAATCCATGAACTGGACGGATTCAGTCAGTTCTGGTATGTCACCATCACCCCGTACGGAAAAGAGATCGAACCAAACGTCCCTCCGGCAAAACAGGTGATCAATTCATTTCAGAAACTCTCCCGAATCGCCGGACTCAACCGGATCGGCTGGCGGTATGACCCGATTTTTCTGACAGAAACATATTCTATCGAGTATCATATCGCTTCGTTTGAAAAAATGGCGGCGGAACTTGCCGGATATACCGATGTCTGCGTCATCAGCTTTCTTGATCTCTATGAAAAAACCAGACGGAACTTCCCTGCCGGCAAAGAAGTGGAACAAAAGGACCGCCTTGCTCTTGGAAAAGCCTTCTGTGAGATCGGCCGCGAGTATGGAATAACGATAAAATCCTGCGCAGAAGGCGTTGAACTCGCACCCTTCGGCGTCGATTGTTCCGGATGTCTTACCTGGGAGGTCATCGAACGTGCCGTCGGTCAGAAACTTCGTCACGATCCTGGCAGCACATCCACACGAAGTTCATGCTCCTGTCTGCTGAACTGCGACATCGGGGCCTACAACACCTGCGGACACGGGTGTGTCTACTGTTATGCGAATTATGATTCAGAAACCGTCCGGAAAAACAGGGAACTCCATGATCCCTCATCGCCATTTCTCATCGGCACATCAGCTGACGGCGATATCGTCACCAATGCCCGTCAGATCCGTCTGCGTGACGGCCAGATCCCTCTCTTTTGAGCCTCTCTACAAATGAAGGTCCGGATCCGCATCCCGAACTTTATCGGCTCCATCGGCTTTATCGGGCATTCCGTACCATCGACATCTGCCTTGACCACAGATGTATGTATAGTCAATACACCAAAATGTTATATATGTTTTACTTTAATATATATTTCTGAATGAGAGAAAAGAATCAATTTCGATTCGTACAACCTGCTGTGAGAACATGCGGGTCTCTGACTCTCAGAAAGTATAATGGAAGTACAATATGACAATTATCTCCCCTCAATCATCAAAAGAATGCAGCAAATACCGGATAGAGGAATCGCTATCTTATTTGCATATATGGTCTGCCGGAATATTCTATGACCATCGCAGCTCATTACTTATCGGGGTGAGATAATGGAACCATCTGAAAAACGGATCACTATCGTTACATTCGTACTTCTGGCATTCTGCATTGGATGTGCGAGTCTCATTCTGTTTGCTCCGTCCGTTCTCGGATCCGCAGAAACGGGAAATGTATCAACCGACGGTCTTACCATAGATATCACCAACTCCGCCAAAGATCTCGATCCCTCATATGACGAAGATGCAGCTACGG
This sequence comes from Methanocorpusculum sp. MCE, assembly GCA_003315675.1. Taxonomy (GTDB): domain Archaea; phylum Halobacteriota; class Methanomicrobia; order Methanomicrobiales; family Methanocorpusculaceae; genus Methanocorpusculum. Next base: position 11,463 of record NIZU01000017.1, on the reverse strand, counting down.
TTCTGTATCTTGCCGACGGAGCAAGTTACGTTGACGGATCCGGGGCTTCGGTATATGGCAATGTGATAACCATCACCGATGAAGGCACGTATATCGCACGCGGCAGTCTTTCCGACGGCCAGATCGTCATATATGCCGGAGAGAGTGATAAGGTCCAGCTCGTTCTTGACGGTGCTACGATTTCCTGTTCGGATAATCCGGTCATATATGCGGCACAGGCCGACAAAGTATTCATCACTCTCGCCGAAGGCAGTGTCAATACCCTCGAAGACGGCAGCGTGTATGCCGCTACAATCGACGGTAAGGAAGCCAAAGCCGCGATTTACTCACGCAGCGATCTCACGCTCAATGGTCAGGGTACGCTGATCGTGACCGGCAGCTATCTCCACGCGATTTCCTCGCAGGGCGATCTCGTCATCGCCGGAGGTACATACTATTTGACCGCAGTCGGCGACGGACTTCACGGAAAGAATTCCGTGAAGATCTATGACGGCACCATAACCATCAATGCCGGTGACGAAGGGATACAATCCGATCAGACGGATGATGAAGAAAAAGGATTCATCTCGATCGACGGAGGCAGTATTACGATCACCTCCGCGGGTGACGGTATCGAAGCCGTAACTATTCTCCGGATTGCCGGAGGCGACATCGATATCACCACCGGTGATGGAAGCGGGACTGCTGTTTCTGGAAGTGAAATGAATATGACCAGGCCCGCCTTCGATGGAAATATGACAACCCGGATGGGCGGCGGCCAGGGTCTCACTCCGACAACTGCAACCATAGATGACGACAGCGTGAGTGCAAAAGGTCTGAAGGCCGACGAACTCGTTCTCATCACCGGCGGGATCATCACTCTCACCTGTGAGGAGGACGGTATTCATTCCAATAGCGATGTGACAATTCAGGGAGGCACCATTTCCATCGCTTCGGGAGATGACGGCATCCATGCCGATGAGAATCTCGTGATACATGATGGTTCGGTCACGATTACCCAAAGCTACGAAGGGCTGGAAGGTTTTGCGATAACAATTAACGGCGGCCGGATCGACATAACCTCGACCGATGACGGTATGAATGCCGGAGGCGGGGCCGACGGGAGCGGATTTATGACGGGCGGCGGCAGCTTTGACATGGACTCGTTCAGTTCCGTCCTTACCGACAGCGGGGATCTTTCGCAGCTCACGATCAACGGCGGAGTAATCTCGGTGTTCTCCACCTCGGGAGACGGTGTGGATTCCAACGGTGATCTCACTATTAACGGAGGTACGGTGTATGTCGAGGCAAACAACAACGGAAACAGTGCAATCGACGCGGGAACCGAGTCAGGCGGGACGTGTGTTGTCAATGGGGGTAGCGTATTGGCAATTGGAATTTCTTCGATGGCGGAAGGATTCGATTCTTCATCGACGCAGGCATCCATCAGGTATAACATCGATACCAGTGCCCAGGCCGGGACAGATCTCTCCCTCACCGATGTCTTCGGCAGCGTTCTCCTCACCTATACCTCGTCGCTCTCGTTTAATTCCGTGATAATCAGTTCCCCGGATCTGACGATCGGTTCGACCTATACGCTCACGATCGGGACTACTGTTGCAGAGATCACGCAGGATGAAACTGCGGGCTCGTACGGATCGGTCTCTTCAGGGTTCGGCGTGGGATTCGGCCGGGTATAAGCCTGAAAAGATGAACAGCAGTACGGAACAACCCATCCCCTTCTTTCAGTAACAATTATATCGGATGACGATATAATAATATGTCGTCAAGTGATACATCGCTTAACGATACATAGTCACACGGAATATATCATGACACTTACGTTGGAAAAATCCCCCCTCACGGAAGCAGCCTACTACATCCTGCTCTCGCTCTACGAACCGATGCACGGCTATGGGATAATGCAGAATGTAAAAATAATGAGCAGCGACCGGGTCAACCTTGGGCCCGGCACATTGTATGGAGCGATCAATACGCTGCTCGAAAAAGGATGGATCGTCTCTGCCGGTGGATCCGACTCAAGAAAAAAAGAGTATCAGATAACCGAATCCGGACAAAAAGCCGTGCGTTATGAAATAGAGAGACTCGAAGAACTTCTTGCCAACGGCAGAAAGGTTACGGGGATGACATCATGAAGCACACAACATGGAGATGGATATCCGATTATGAATAAGAGGAAAAGTGGCTGAACGAGATGGCGGCAAAGGGTCTTTCTCTGTACAGTTTCTTCTTTGGGAAATACACCTTCGAAGAGACCGAGCCCGGAAAGTACATCTACCAGATCGAACTTCTGGAAAATCTTCCGACGTCGCCGGAAAGCGTTGCCTATCTCAGATTCCTGGAAGATACGGGTGTTGTCTGTGTAGCGTCTGTGTTCAAATGGGTGTACCTGCGAAAAGAGGCGGCGAGCGGTCCGTTCGAACTTTACACCGACATCGACTCAAAGATAAAACGCCTCTCAACGATGAAAAATCTCTGGTTTACGTTTGTCTGGCTCGAGTTCATTATTGCTGCGGCAAATCTGGCTCTGGTCATCTATTCATGGATCGTTATGCGTCAGATACAGTGGCTGAACCTTGGCTGTGTGGTTTTGCTTGTTGCACTGGGTCTTCTCCTGCTTCATTTTGGGTTAAAACCAGCACGCAAGATCAAATCGCTCAAACGCGAACAGCTGATCTGCGAATGACCCCACGTAAATTTTCGGTCATCCCGCAAAAACCTGCACGCCTTTTGGCCGCGTATATCACGACCAAACAACATAAAAGTAGTGATTGACTACCATCATTTTTATCTGGATCCGGCCGTATTCAGAGAATACGCCTCTTTTGATAGGGAATAACAGTCCTTATCCAGCACCTTTCCGTCATACCGCTTTTCCGCCCGGGCCAGTGTTCCCTCATACCGGAACCCGAGTTTTTCAAGGACACGCCTCGAACGGACGTTAAAGGGATAACATGTAGCCGAAATGAGGTCGAGATGCATCGTCTCAAACCCGTACGTGACGACCGCGCCCGCCGCTTCCGTCATGAAGCCCCGTCCCAGAACGCTTCGCCGAGGGCATATCCGAGCATCCTCACCGAATCGTTCTCGCGCAAAGGGTCGGCGATCAGGCCGATACTACCGATCATCACGCCGGTCTCTTTCAGGACCATCCCGAAAACACTCTCCTGCCCAAGATAGATCGCCTGCATGATCTGCTTCGTTTCTTCCAGGGTTTCGTGCGGTTTCCACCCGGCATCCAGACCGGTTTTCGGCCCCGCGAATAGGCAAAAAAATCTTCAGCATCCGAATCAACGATCTGCCGAAGGATCAGTCTCTCAGTTTCGATCATCATTCCCTCTGGAACTCTTTCAGCTCATCCCGTCTGGCATCATAATCCCCGATACCGAGATCATACTGCTCATGGATATCCTCCGAGTCTTTGGTCGTTGTTTTCACCTTTCCCTGATGGGACGGAGCAAAAACGAATGCACGCCCCTCCTCCTCCAGCTTTTTGACATAGGCTATCACCTTGTGATACTCGAGATGTCTGCTGTCGATTTTTCTGACGATCTCCGGATAGTTCCGCAGGAAAAAATGATAGAACGGTTTGTATTTCTGGGGCTGACGGACGAAACTCCGCGGATTTTCCAGAATCACCACCTGTTTATCACAGCCGTCGTCGATCGCCTTCTGCACCGGAATCGAATCGGAAACCCCGCCGTCGAAATACAACTTACCGTTCAGCTCGATCGGTCTGCACACTACCGGGATCGCACAGCTCGCCATGATGGCGCGGAAATCATCCTTCTTCATATCGGCTCTGGATAAATACTCGGCTTCGCCGGTTCTGGCGTTCGTCGCCGTCAGATAATACTCCGCGGGATTTGCCGTCAGTGCCTGATAATCCACCGGATCGATCCCGGTCGAGTTCGTGATCGTGCCGTAGATGTACTGCAGATTGAAGTACGAACCGTGTTTCAGATAGTTCTTCATCCCGAGATACTCGGGGTGATTCTGATATATCGTATAGAAATGCAGGTTTCTCTCCCGCTGGTTTGCGAGATAGGATGCAAGATTGCCGGACCCTGCCGACACACCTATGCACTCGTCGAAAGTAATTCCGTCATCCAAAAACCGGTCAAGGATGCCTGCGCTGTATGCACACTTCATCCCCCCTCCTTCGACGATCAGCCCGCTTTTACTCATAAGTATTCTTATACACGAGATATTCTCTTAATACTACTGTATTTGTTTCGGGGATCACAGGTATTTCATGTAAAAAAAGTGATTATGGGCTGAAGTACTCGACCAGCGACTCGAAGAGTTTCATGTCGAACACGTCATCATTATTTTTGTAGAGTCCGCCGCCGATACGTTCCGCATGCCCCATTTTGCCGAGTACGCGTCCGTCGGGCGAGGTGATCCCTTCGATCGCCATCATCGAATCATTCGGATTATAGCGAATATCCGAGGTCGGATGATTGGTCAGATCGACATACTGCGTCGCCACCTGGCCGTTTTCGATAAGGTGCTTCAGCACGTCGTCGTTTGCGAGGAATCGTCCTTCCCCGTGGGAAATGGGCCCGGCGAAGACATCGCCCGGCTTCACCTTCGCAAACCAGGGGGATTTCACGGACGAGACCCGAACTCGGACGATCTTCGACTGGTGTCTGCCGATCGTATTGAACGTCAGCGTCGGCGAATCCGCATCGACGTCGACGATCTCTCCGTAGGGAACGAGTCCCAGCTTGATCAGCGCCTGGAACCCGTTGCAGATTCCAAGAATCAGTCCGTCCCGTTTCTTTAAGAGATCATGCACGGCATCCTTGATCTTCGCATTGCGGAAGAATGCCGTGATGAACTTGCCCGATCCGTCGGGTTCGTCCCCTCCGGAGAACCCGCCCGGAATGAAGATCGCCTGGGACCGGGAGATCGCCTCGGCCGCCCTATCGACCGACTCGGCCGTGTCCTTTGCCGTCTGATTGTTGATCACGAGAATTTCAGGAATGGCGCCGGCTTTTGCGACGGCCTTCGCGCTGTCATACTCGCAGTTCGTTCCCGGGAAAACCGGAATGAAAACCCGCGGATGGGCAGTCAGCTCCCGCGGTTTGATGAGACTTCGTGTCTCGTACTTGATCTTTTTGATCCTGCCCGAGCCTTGCGGAATATTGCACGGATACACCGATTCCAGTTTTGCTTCGTATGTGTTCAGCAGCGTTTCCAGCGGAAGTTTTACGCCGGCATACCGGATGAACGCTTCCGGCGTCGTCATGCCTAAGGGGACGCCGACCTCGGAATCATCGGCGAGTTCGAGAACAAACGCTCCGTAGTTGTATCCGAAGATGTCTTTTGGATCGATACTGCTGTCGTACACGAATCCGATCATGTTCCCGAATGCCATTTTTAACACGGCTTCGGCGATGCCCCCAAGGGAAGGAGTATAACATGAGAGGACTTTTCCGTCTCTCATCAGCTGAGTTACCAGATGATAATTTGCGGTCAGCGACTCCGCCTTCGGGAGACCGTTTTCATCATACTCCGCTTTCAGCAGAACGACCTTGTGGCCCGGACTCTTGAACTCGTTCGTGACGATGTTTTCGATCTTCTCCGTGGTCACGGCAAACGAAATCAGTGTTGGGGGGACATCTAGTTTCTCGAAGGAACCACTCATTGAATCCTTCCCGCCGATCGCACCGACGCCGAGTCCCATCTGGGCGGCGAATGCCCCAAGGAGTGCGCTCATCGGCTTACCCCAGCGTTTCGGATCCCTGCCCGGCTTCTCGAAGTACTCCTGGAAAGAAAGATACACGTCCGAAAACTCAGCTCCGGTCGCGATCAGTTTTGAGACGCTTTCGACGACCGCGAGGTATGCCCCATGATATGGACTCTTTTCCGAGATCATCGGGTTGAATCCCCATGCCATCAGCGAGCAGTCGTCGGTATCGCTTTTCTCCACCGAGATCTTGTTCACCATCGCCTGGATCGGGGTCAGCTGATATTTCCCGCCAAACGGCATAAGGACCGTTCCGGCGCCGACGGTCGAGTCGAACCGCTCGGAAAGTCCCTTCCTCGAACAGCTGTTTAAGTCGCCGGCGAGCTTTTCATAATTCTCGGCAAACCCGTCGCCGACCTCTTTTGCAAACGGCATTGGATCCGCAAGTTCGATCTCGATGTGTTTTTCCGTCCCGTTCGTATCCAGAAATGCACGGGAGATATCGACGATCTTTTTCCCGTTCCAGGTCATGATCAGCCGGGGATTCTTTGTGACCCGGGCAACGACCGTTGCTTCGAGATTTTCCGCGTGAGCGAGAGAGCGGAACGTTTCCGCGTCTTTCTTGTCCACGACGACCGCCATCCTCTCCTGCGATTCGCTGATCGCGAGTTCGGTCCCGTCAAGACCTTCATACTTTTTCGGGACCGCGTTCAGATCGATCTCCAGCCCCTCGGCAAGCTCGCCGATCGCGACCGAGACCCCGCCAGCGCCGAAATCATTGCTGCGTTTTATAAGACGGGAAGCTTCCTTGTTTCTAAACAGCCGCTGGATCTTCCGCTCCTCGGGGGCATTTCCCTTCTGGACTTCCGCTACGCAGCTCGTAAGGGAAGCGACCGTATGGGACTTCGAGGAGCCGGCAGCTCCTCCGCATCCGTCTCTGCCGGTCCGTCCACCTAAAAGGATCACGACATCCCCGTCTTTAGGGACCTCGCGCCGGACATTTTCCATGGGGACTGCCCCGATAACGGCTCCGACTTCCATCCGTTTTGCCACATATCCCGGATGATAGAGCTCATCGACAATGCCGGTCGCAAGCCCGATCTGGTTTCCGTACGAACTGTAGCCCGCCGCCGCCGTCGAGACGATCTTTCGCTGCGGAAGTTTTCCAACCAGCGTCTCGCTCACGGGAGTCAGGGGGTTTCCGGCTCCCGTCAGCCGCATCGCCGAATACACGTAGGCCCGGCCCGAAAGTGGATCGCGGATCGCCCCCCCGAGACAGGTCGCCGCTCCGCCGAACGGTTCGATCTCGGTCGGGTGATTGTGGGTCTCGTTTTTGAACAGCAGAAGCCAGTCCTCGTCCTGTCCTTCCACGTTCACCGTGATCTTCACCGTACATGCATTGATCTCGGGGGACTCGTCCAGCTTCTCGAGTTTTCCTGCCTGTTTGAGATATCGTACGGCGATCGTCGCGATATCCATCAGATTGACCGGTTTGTCCCGGCCGACGGCTTTTCTGACCGCGAGATACTCGTCGTATGCTTTTTGCAGCAGCGGGCTCTCTGTCGTTACCTTGTCGATCGTCGTTAAAAACGTCGTGTGGCGGCAGTGATCCGACCAGTAGGTATCGATCATCCTAATCTCGGTGATCGTCGGGTCCCGGTTTTCTTTGATAAAATACTGCTGGCTGAATCGAATGTCATCCAGATCCATCGCAAGACCCAGTTCGCGGATAAGGGGGGCGAGGCCTTTTTCATCCAGTTTGGTGAATCCGGTAAGTGTTTCGACGGTTTTCGGGATATGGTAGGATACGGAAAGGGTCGCCGGTTTATCCAGAGATGCTTCTCTGCTCTCGACCGGGTTGATCACATATTTTTTGATCGCAAGCAGCTGTTCTTTGGAGATTTTTCCTTTGAGAATATACACGCGTGCTGTGTTTACGAGCGGCCGTTCTCCCTGGGAGATCAGCTGGATACATTGGGCGGCGCTGTCTGCCCTCTGGTCGAACTGACCCGGCAGATACTCGACGGCAAACATGATTTCGCCCTTGACCGGCTCCAGCTCGTCGTATGTTATATCCAGCTGGGGTTCGGAGAAGACCTTCGACTTTGCGTAATCGAACAGCGGTTTTTCTATATTTTCGACATCGTACCGGTTGATTATTCTGACCGATGTCAGTTCCTTAATGCCGAGCAGACTCTGCAGTTCGTTCTGAATTGAGCGTGCTTCGTTTGCCAGTGCGGGTTTTTTCTCAACAAATATCCTGTAAACCATATCAGTATCCCTTTCCTGTACCCGGACGTTCCTATGCCTATATGTAGGCTATGCATGCAAATTAACTGTTCCCGTAACGGTCTTTTGCGGCCCATAGTTTTATAATTGTTCGGCATGCATCTTATCATGTATGACTAAATTTTTCGAGTATCTTACCAAAGACGGGGGGGTTCTTTCGACCGCTCTGGTTCTGCTCGGTGTTGCCGTTATTATAGGATCGGCAGTGGTATTGTCAGGCTACAACTTTATCCTGATGATTGTCGGGATCTTTGTAGGGGTGATCATTATTATCGGAGGGAAGTATTCGAAGTTTAAAAAAGAGGAGAATTAGGCCGTTTTTTGAGTGAAGGAGGCGTAGAACTCCTTTAGATTTTTTTTCGTTTCGGCAGGGAGAGCCGATTTTTTTACGCCCAAAACCGCTCCTTCAAGGCCGTAGAGCCGGTGAAGGCATGCGGTTTCGTCGATCGATCTGATCATCAGCCAGGCTTTTTTGCTGCCGGCCTCACGCAGCTGTGCGGCTGTGGTGATCCCGACTTTGTTCAGTTTTTCTTCGGTGTCTTTGCCGATGTTGGGTAACGATGCAAGTTCGCCCATGGGTTTTACCTAAGGAATCTATTGGCAGGAGGGGACGTTAATCTTACGCGGTGTTAGTGTTGATCCATTTCGGGAAAGGGTATGGCTGGGTGTGGAAGCATGAGAAAAACCAACCGCGAATCGGCGCAAATCCGATTCTGAGAGCAAGCCAAAGGCTTGCGAGATTCGCGCCGATTCGCGGTTGGTTTTTTCTCTTATGTCTACACGAATGCATTACACGAAATCAAAATACATCTTATCCGTACTCCGTCTTCCCCAATCTATTTCGAAATTCATCAATTTAGAAAAACATCTAAATAGTTTCGCAGACAACAGAGTATGAGTAATATGGGATTTCCCGAGACATTCAAAGCATTATCCGATCCGGTCAGGCGCGAGATCCTCACGCTCTTGAAAGAGGGGAAGATGTCTGCCGGCGATATCGCCGGGCACTTCGATATGACCGGAGCGACGATTTCGTATCATCTGTCTCAGCTCAAAAAAGCGGATCTTGTGACGGAGACGAAGTACAAGAACTTCGTGTATTACGAGCTGAATCTTTCGGTGTTCGAGGAGCTTATGTGTTGGATTTCCCAGTTCAAAGAGGTACAAAATGAAAATTGATAAAACCCTGATCATCACGTCGGTGATCTGTCTTCTGCCGATCGTGCTGGGTGTCGTGCTGTACGACCGACTGCCGGATATGATTGCGATCCACTTCGACTTTGCCGGTAATCCGGATAACTGGGCGCCGAAAGCTCTCGTGGTGTTTGGTCTCCCGATCTTTCTCTGTCTCATAAACATTATCTGCAATGTTTCGACCAGAAAATACGGCGGGGAGAACCAGAGTATGAGAACCAGAGTATGCTGGTGAAGTTCTGCCGCTGGCTGGTCGCACTCATCGCGGTTGTCATTATGCCGGTCACGCTCTTTAAGGCTCTTGGTGCGGATATCCCGATTCAGGTCATCGCCCCAGTCCTGGTGGGCGTTGTGTTTATTATTATTGGGAACTACTCGCATAAGACAAAACAGAATCCGGTCGCCGGCTGACTCACCGGTTTGCGGGGTATCTCTGGATGATCAGCGGGTTTGTGCTGATCGTGACTGCGTTCCTCATGTATTACGGTCTTGCTTACATCTGGGCCGCTGTCTTTTTCGGGGTGATCATCGCGATGATCGCTGCGCCGTTCCTCTACTCATATTATCTGCATAAAAAAGGGATCTGATTTTTCAGGAAAAATCAGGTATAATCTTTTTTTTGATCGGGTAACAGAATCGGTTTTTGTTGGGTTTATCTCGGTTTGGTGTACGTAATTTTGCGGATGGCGGCACCCATCACACGAAATGCACGAAAAACACACAAAAACACGAAAAATAAAGAATCAGCTGGGTGGAGATACAGATAGTACCCTCCCCCGTCCCCCACACGAAAAATCACAGATTCGCAAACCTTCGGTTTGCTCCTGAGGTCGTCGACTTCGTCGCCAACTCGCCAACGAAATTCACGAAAAGGGTGACAGGGGCGGAGGATTGAGATATTGGATAATAGAGGAACAGCCAGATTATTTTGAGTGAAGGAAAATCCTTTCCTCCGCCCCTGTCCCCCTTTTCGTGCATTTCGTTGATTTTCGAATGTTTCATGTGGGGGACAGGGGAGGTCACTACATCTTTCCCACCATTTTTCATTTTGAGAATTTCTAACAACCTTTTTTTTGACAGAAAGTACTTTCTTTTCGTACGTTGAGTAGTATGTATGGGGACTTTCAGCAGCTTTGGTCTCAACCAGGCATATCACGAACGTTATGAAAAACTTGGCGACCGTCTCTCCGACGTTGGTAAAACACTTGATTGGGATGTGTTTCGCCCTCTTCTTGAATCCATGTATGCAAATAAATCCGGCAAGGGCGGTCATCCCAATGTCGATGTCATACTTATGTTCAAGATTCAGCTTCTGGAAGTCTGGTATAATCTGTCTGATCTCGCCGTTGAACGTGAAATTTATGATCGTCTTTCTTTTTGGCATGGTAAGTGAGGGCGTTAGCCCGAAACGGTGAGCAAGATTCGATCTTGCGAACTCTTGGCTGTCCTGACAAAATACCCGACAATTCAACGATCTGGTTATTTCGGGAGCGCATGTCCGAATCAGGCGTTGATACATTGGTCTGGCAGGAGTTTCAGAGACAACTTGACCTGAAAGGTCTGAAAATTGAACAAGGTATGATTCAGGATGCAACGTTTGTGTATGCTGAACCCGGTCATTGTAAGAAAGACACGCCGCGAGGAGATCAGGCAAAAACACGACGGGATAAAGATGGAAAAATCATGTCCAAGAACGGCAAAATGCACTATGGCTATAAACTTCATACCATCATGGATACGACGCACGATCTTATTCGACGCATTGAAACCACCACGGCAAATGTTCATGATAGTCAGGTGGACCTCTCAGAAAAAGGAGAAGTGGTCTATCGGGATCGGGGATATCAGGGAGCAAAATGCAAGGGATATAGTGCCACAATGAAAAGGGGAGCGAGAGGGCATCCCATTGGCATACGAGATAAACTGAGAAATCTGCGAATAAGTAGGAAGAGATCAAAGGGCGAGAGACCCTATGCAGTGATCAAAAATGTTTTTCATGCAGGGTTGGTGAAGGTAACAACGCTGCAAAGAGTACGAGTGAAAAATATGCTGGCTGCATTTTGTTATAATATCTATCAGGTGAAAACGATTCAAAACAGAGTGTAAATTAAAAAAAACGTCAAGGAATAATGGGTATTTTTCTTTTTTTTGGGGGGGAGGTGAGGGTGTAGGGATGTAGCCAATCTTCTATAAATGACATCCCAGGAAAACATGGAAAAACGCCTCGAAGAACTCGAACGCGACTATGCCGACCTCATGGAACGGGTCCGCGACCTCGAACTCCA
>NIZU01000016.1 GCA_003315675.1 Methanocorpusculum sp. MCE | reverse complement strand
GGCGTTGATACAGTGGTCTGGCAGGAGTTTCAGAGACAACTTGACCTGAAAGGTCTGAAAATTGAACAAGGTATGATTCAGGATGCAACGTTTGTGTATGCTGAACCCGGTCATTGTAAGAAAGACACGCCGCGAGGAGATCAGGCAAAAACACGACGGGATAAAGATGGAAAAATCATGTCCAAGAACGGCAAAATACACTATGGATATAAACTTCATACCATCATGGATACGACGCACGATCTTATTCGACGCATTGAAACCACCACGGCAAATGTTCATGATAGTCAGGTGGACCTCTCAGAAAAAGGGGAAGTGGTCTATCGGGATCGGGGATATCAGGGAGCAAAATGCAAGGGATATAGTGCCACAATGAAAAGGGGAGCGAGAGGGCATCCCATTGGCATACGAGATAAACTGAGAAATCTGCGAATAAGTAGGAAGAGATCAAAGGGCGAGAGACCCTATGCAGTGATCAAAAATGTTTTTCATGCAGGGTTGGTGAAGGTAACAACGCTGCAAAGAGTACGAGTGAAAAATATGCTGGCTGCATTTTGTTATAATATCTATCAGGTGAAAACGATTCAAAACAGAGTGTAAATTAAAAAAAACGTCAAGGAATAATGGGTATTCTTCTTTTTTTTGGGGGGTGAGGGGGTAGGGATGTAGCCAATCTTCCATAAATCATGATTCGCGTTAAAAAATGGGTTGATAGATATTCTCATGTTTTTCATGCAGGGTTGGTGAAGGTAACAACGATGCAAAGAGTACGAGTGAAAAATATGCTGGCTGCATTTTGTTATAATATCTATCAGGTGAAAACGATTCAAAACAGAGTGTAAATTAAACAAAAACGTCAAGAAATAATGAGTATTCTTCTTTTTTTTGGGGGGTGATGGGGTATGGATGTAGCCAATCTTCCTTAAATCATGATTCGCGTTAAAAAATGGGTTGATAGATATTCTCTAATTTTCTTTTTTTTACTGGAGATAAAAACGCGAATTTGGAGTGCGGGGTGGACGCTGAAAGCGGACGCCCTCAGCTGAGCAAATCTGTGATTTGCTATCCGGCGCGGAGCGGCCCGCGGTGGAGATATCCTAATTCTTGGACTTATTCGCGGAGAACTATCCTATATGTCCACACGACCTGTGGGAATCTGAATGACCTGGATTTTTCCGGAAAATGATAATATACGGGTTGTATATAATATTCCTTAAGGAGGATATCTGCGGTGAAATTTCCCGACTTCAATATCGGCTGCGTTTTTGGATACAATAGTGAAATTACAAGCGAGGGGTTTCTCATAACTTTTCTCGGCGGGATCGTGCGGATACGATTTTGGTTTAAAGACATAGTAAAAATATCCGAAGAAACCTATAACGGCGGGAAGATCTCGTGGGATGTTATCAGATGGGGGAAATGTCCTCCTGGTAAAGAGGCATTACTGGTAGTTTTGAAAAAAGGCCTGTTTACACATCATCTGATCGTCTTCGATAACTTAGAGAAAGCGGTCGAAACTCTGAAAAAAGAAGGCTGGCGTTTTGCTGACTTCTAGCCGGTGATCGGGTTGTATTCAATGTTCCTGGGGAATGGATGTGTGGAGCCATACTCCCTGCAATTTTGAAGAAACTGTATTAGGGTTCGGCTTCGTATCTAATACTGTAATGCGTACTCTCACCTTTCCAGTTTTGTCCCTAGGTTCCGTTCTTCCGGCGGACACTGATTCTTCCGCTCTTTCCACATGGATTCTCGAGCGGCGCGGCAAAGAGACCGACCTTACCACCTGGAATATCGAAAAGACCCTCACTGATCTGCTAGAATTCGTCGATTATCCGGCGGCGGGGGGGGAGTTCTACGTCGACCGGATCCTCGACGCCTGCGGGAATGTGGTCGACCGGAACGTATCCCATGAGTTTGATCCGGATTTCGGCACGATCCTTGCGGACGTATCACTTGTCCAGTCCCGCCGGAAAAACTGCTGGTGGAGTATCCCCGCCCCTTCGGCGCTCGACATCGGCGATGCATACTTCGGCGACGCCGAGGAGTTCAAAACCGCTCTTTTCGAAACGGTCTCCTCCCTTTGCCGGAGCATGCGGGACGCCGGCATTCCGGGCCATATCCTGACCGCAGAACAGCCCGATGAGATCGAACTGGAGTATTTTACCGGCAAACGGTATCTCTGGGCGGTTTTGGACGAGTATCTTCCGGCGATCCTCGAGATCCAAAAAGACATCGTCATAACAAAAGAAGGTGTTTCGCTTCTCCCCGATCTGCTCGACTCCTTCGAGATTCGAAACGTCTACATTCGTGACGCGGATACGGCGGCACTCCGGTCTGTTCTCCGGCACATCGATCCGGAATATATCCGGATTTGCGGCATCGGACCCGAAGAGGGAAGGCCTGCCTACTGGCGGGACCTTGCCTCTGTCTCGGTGGAATCCACCGAATAAACGAAACATACACATTCGATCCCGACCAATATTTCTGCATCATATGTCTGCGAATGAGCTGTACCGCGTTGAAGTCCGTGTCAGAAATGGTCTGAAAAGATATTATCTGGTGCGTGAAGTCAACACCGATGCAAAAAAATTTGCGGCAACACGCGTTATCAAATCAGGAACGAAGCCGACCAAAGCCGAGATGTCCCGGACGATCGCACTTTTCGGATTCGATCTCGAGATGAAATGCATGAACAAAGTGGCGAAGTTTCGTGCGGGGAAGTTTACCTTCGAGCAATATGCAGACGAGGACGAATACTTCGAACTGGAACGGTTCAGATATCTTCTTGCCCGGTCTCCCGTCTCCTCTCCTCAGGCGAGATTCCGCGCGGCAAACGGCTGTATGACGTAAACGTCGTGCAGAATCTCCATAATGCCTATCGGCTGCACGGAAAAAAAGAGCGTCTGACGCCGAAAACGGTGTACCGGCTTCAAAAAATCCTTTATCAGAATATCGACGCGGCCCCCCGCTCCTCTCAATCGAAAAAGGATCTTGCCGTGTTTATCTCTTCTTTCAATCAGAAGATCAAAGAGAATGCCCATCCGTTTGAACAGTGTTTCCTCTTCTACGAGGCTTTTCTTGCTCAGTTCCCCGAGGCCGGACTGCTCGCCTTCGAACTCTTCTCCCGCGTCGAATTGCATACTTCATCATGTTTTCCCCTCGATCTCAGCATCCTATTTATTAAGTAGTCAGAACTCTCACTAATATACACACTATCATGGACCGTGAAAACCAACCGATCAACCTCAAAGATGTTCTCATCGAGATGAAGGACATCAGCGAACTCATGGTTGATCTGGCTTATTCTGCGGTGCTTTTCGAAAGCAACGCCATAGCAGATGAAGTCATAGAACTCGAAGAACGTATGAATGATCTCGTCTACCAGGCACGAATCACCAGTATGATGAGTGTACGGCGCATCGAAGAAACCGAACCGATGAGCGGTCTTCTCCAGCTCGCCGAAGCCTCGGAAAGGATATCGAACCATGCGGCTGATATCGCGAAAAATATCATGCGGCACGTATCCTTCCCCGCAAATCTCCGCAGAGCTCTCCCCGAAGCGGAAGAAGCCACCCACCGAACCGTCGTTGCTGCCGGAAGTCCCCTTGACGGCGCACGGCTCGGTGATATCAAACTTCAGTCGGTCACCGGAATCCGGATCATCATGATCCGGAGGATGCGTCAGAGGATCTATGATCCCGACAAGCATACGGTCCTTCGTTCCGGCGATGTCCTTGTCGGCCGCGGTCCGGAGTACGGATTTCCAGAACTCTGCGAACTTGCCGGTCAGCCGGTGCCAAACGACGATGATCTGACCCCGTCTCCCATCAGCGATCTCGACCGCGCAGCAGCCCTCATGATCGAGATGAAAAACATCAGCGAACTCTCCGTCGGTCTTGCATACTCGGCCCTGCTCCATGACAATCTGGATCTGGCAAACGAGGTCGTGGCGCTTGAAGAAGAGCTCGACGAGATGCGTCTTCGGCTCGATCAGTGGACTCTTGAAGCCGCCAAACGGACCGAGGACGTCGCAAGTCTGCGGGGCATGCTCTATATGTCCTCGTTTGCTGAATCGATCTCGGACGCCGCAAGTTCCATTGCGGATGTGGTGCTCCGCGAGATCGAGGTCCCGCCGATCATCAAACGTATCGTTCGCGAGTCCGATGAAATTATTGCGTGGGTCACTGTCCATGAAGGATCCACTCTTGACAAAAAATCCCTTGCCGAGTCTCATGTCGGCACCGTGACTGGAATGGTAATATTTGCCGTCAAACATGACAACCGGTGGATCTATCGTCCGGCGAGAAATGTATGCCTGTATGCAGGAGACCTTCTGGTCGCCCGCGGCAGGCGTGATGGTGAAGAAAAGCTCTACGGTCTCTGCGGAGCAGATACCGATGAAATAGATAATTTTGAAGAGGAGTAAAAATATGAAAGATATCGTATACCGGCTCGGCCCGGGTTGTGAAGTGGATGACATTGTTGAAGGCAACATGTACATCGGCAAAGTCCAGGGTTTTGCCACGTTCGGCACGTTCGTTCAGTTAAACGACAAAACCAAAGGTCTCCTGCATAAAAGCAACGTCCTGACCGAAAAACAAGAACATGACTCCATCATCGTTCTCGTCAATCAGGTCCGCCCCAACGGAAACATCGATCTCAGAGAGATCGTCATACCTGAAGGAAGCTACGAGACCCAGCTTGTTACAAAGAAGATCACGCTTACGAAACTCTCCGATCTTATCTCCAAGATCGGCAGAAACGTAACGATCGAAGCTGACGTCGTCCAGATCAAACAGACATCAGGTCCGACCATTTTTACCATCTGCGACGACTCGGGCGTCGAGGATGCGGCGGCTTTCACCGAAGCAGGGGTCCGCTCCTATCCTGAAGTGAATCTCGGCGATATCGTCAGAGTATTCGGCGAAGCAACCCGCAGAAACAACCAGATGCAGATCGAAGTTTCCGGGATGCAGGTTCTCAAAGGAGAGGAAGCTGACAACGTCCGCGGACGGATCAACCGTGCCCTCGAAGCACGTGCCGAACCGCCGGAGGTCACCCCTCTCGTTAAAAGCGACGTCATCGATGCTCTCTGGCCCGAGATGCGCAAACTCGCCAAGATCGTCCGCCGTGCCGTTTTGACCCAGCAGCCGATCATCATCCGTCACCACGCGGATGCCGACGGAATCTGTGCGGCCGTCTCTGTAGAAACCGCAGTTACCCAGTTCATCCGGGACAACGGCGGGGATCCGGATCAGGACAACTTCCTTCTGCGCCGCTCGCCCTCGAAAGCTCCCTTCTATGAGATCGAGGACGTCACCCGCGATCTGGATATGATGCTCAAAGACAATGTCCGGTTCGGTCAGAAGCTTCCGCTCATCCTTCTGATGGATAACGGCTCGACCGAAGAAGATATGCCGTCATACAAGATGACCGAGGTGTACGGTCCCGACGTGATCGTTGCCGACCACCACCATCCTGACGACACCATCGACAAGTATCTTCTTTCCCACGTGAACCCGTATCATGTCGGCGGCGACTTCGGCGTCACCGCAGGTATGCTTGGAACGGAAATTGCCCGGCTGATCAATCCGGCTGTCGAGTCCCGTATTGTCCACTTCCCGGCAGTCGCCGGCGTTGCGGACCGAAGCGAGGCTCCCGAGCTCGATTCCTATCTTGCACTGATCGAAGGAAAATACACCCGCGATGAATGCAAAGACATGGCTCTCTCCCTTGATTACGAGCAGTACTGGCTCAGATTCAATGACGGACGCGAGATCGTCAAAGATATCCTCAATATCAACAACGCACCCGAACGCCATGCAAAGCTCGTGCACCTCCTCGTCACCGAAGCGAACGCCGCGATCGAGGATCAGATGAACACGATGATGCCGCACATCCATGATCAGAAGCTTACCTCGGGTGCGAATCTGTTCCTTGCCGATGTGGAGATGTTTGCCCACCGGTTTACCTTCCCGCCTCCGGGCAAATCCTCGGGCGAAGTGCATGATATCCTCTGCAAAAAGTATGTGAACGAACCCGTCGTCACGCTCGGTCTTGGTCCGGACTTTGCGGTCATCAGATCACGCGGTGTTCGGATGAACATCCCGCAGATGGTCAGATCCATGCGGGACGAGATGCCCGGAGCCGGAATCTCGGGCGGCGGTCACCTCGTTGTCGGCAGTATAAAATTCGTCGAGGGTATGCGTGCTCAGGTAATCGAGAAGATGATCGAGAAGATCTCGGAATTTCCCGTAACATCTCTCTAAACACCCGGATCTCTTTTTTTGCGTTAGAAATACATGTTACGAAGAACGTAACAATATCTTTATAATGTAAAAGATTCAATACTTACGTGAGGTAAGTCAAAATGGCCGAACCTAAAACAATTCTTGAAAGATACAATGAAACCCAGGCGAAGATCCTCGGATACCTGAAAGCGGGTGTATCCAAGGGTGGAAGATTCTTTAAAGCGAAGTATATCGCCAAAGATCTCGGTCTCTCTTCGAAGGAAGTAGGGACTAACCTCGCCATCCTCTCCGAAATTTGCGATGAGCTGGACATCAGCCGCTGGAGCTACTCCAACAGTACCACCTGGATGGTAACAAGCAAATCCATGTAATATTAATAATCCATATCATCCAACCCCTCATTTTTTGTTTTCCCAGGGAAAACAACAAACTTAATTACTCTTGCTTTCATCTATGTTATTATGGCTGTTAAAATTTTTGAGATAGTGGAAACCTTGGAATTCGTATCCGATATTGACGGGGAGAAGGACTGCCTCATGGCGCAGCAGGGCCCTCACTGGTTCAACATCGATGTGCCGAAAGGGTCAGGTTTCAAGGCAGGCGACAAAGTCCGAATTACCGTTGAGAGGGCCGACTGAACCTGGATATGGAACGAAAACATCTGCTGATCATCGTCGGCGCCGTGTGTATCCTTGCTGCTGTTGCTCTCATCCTGGTATTTACCGGTGGGACTATTCTTACTGCGGGGACTTCGGTCTATCAAAACGGCGTATTGACGACACCGATTCATTACGAAGGTGAAGAAAAAGATGTGTGGTTCCAGTATAATATCTTCCGTCAGGACACTCTTCTCGAGTCCACACAGGTGTGCGAATCCGAATCGGTCCTTGGGACGCTGACAAAAGGCGACTTCACCACCGAACTGGAGATCGATCTCCCACCGGGCGAGTACAAGGTGTTCATCTACGTTCTCGAACGCGCTGACGGAACCCCCCGAATTACTGGATTTATTCAGAATATTCTGATCCCATGATGCAGATTTTCGATAATGCTCTTCTTTTTAATCCTGCCGTCAGCGAGTGGCAGGAGGCGTCGT
Source organism: Methanocorpusculum sp. MCE (assembly GCA_003315675.1). Taxonomy (GTDB): domain Archaea; phylum Halobacteriota; class Methanomicrobia; order Methanomicrobiales; family Methanocorpusculaceae; genus Methanocorpusculum. Next base: position 20,569 of record NIZU01000016.1, on the reverse strand, counting down.
TCTCCGTCGAAGACGGTATGGTGACGATAGTTGGAAAACCCGGGTCCCTTACTGGAGACAAGGTATATGATCTCCGCGGGGCACGGGTTGTTCCTGGTCTGATCGATGCCCATGTACATATCGAGAGTTCTCTTCTGACTCCACGCGAGTTCGGCCGTCTGTCTCTTGTCAGCGGCGTGACTACGGTGATTGCGGATCCTCACGAGATCGCGAATGTATCCGGATGCGCCGGGATCGATTTCATGCTTGAGGATGCGAAGAGTTCGCCGGCCGATATCTTCTTCATGATCCCGTCCTGCGTGCCGGCTACACCCCTGGACAAAGGAGGTGCCGTCGTCTCGTCAGAGGATGTGGCCTCCTACAAAAATACTCCTTCGGTCATCGGCCTTGGCGAGATGATGAATGTCCCGGGCGTTCTTTTTGACGATCCGGAAGTCACGGCAAAGCTCGCCGTCTTCGATCACATCGACGGGCATGCCCCGGGACTTTCCGGTGAGGCGCTCTGCAGATACGTCTCTCATCATATAATAACCGATCACGATTGTATCTCCGCTGCGGAAGCACACGAAAAACTCTCTCTTGGGATGTATGTTCTTCTCCGCGAAGGAGATGCCGCGAAAAATGTTGCCGCTCTCTCGGAAATCGTGAACGATTTGACCGCTGCCCGGTGCTGTTTCTGCACGGACGACCGGCATGCGGATTCCCGGGTTCGGGAAGGGTCGATCGACCACTGTATCCGAACCGCGTTAAAATCCAGGATGCGTCTGGAGCTGGCTCTCCGGCTTGCGACGCTTTCTGCAGCCGAGTGTTTCGGTCTCGCCGATCGCGGGATGATCGCTCCCGGCAGAGTTGCCGATTTCTGCGTGCTGCAGGACGGGCCGGAGTTTCTCGTTTCGAACGTCTATAAATGCGGGGTTCCGGCATCATCCATCACAAAGCCGGGGCCTGCCGGTCCGTGTATCTGCCCGCCGTTCTCCTGCCGTATCCCAACAAAAGAGGAGCTTGTTCTTCCAAAAGGAAATCTCCGGGTTATAGGTCTTGTTCCTGGCGAAATCATTACCGAGGCTTTGGAAAGCTCGACTGCCGGCAGCGTTCATACGGTCGTGAGTGTCGATCGCTACCGGTCCGAAGGATTCGGTGTGGGACTCGTGAAAGGTTTTTCCTTTGCGAAGGGGGCCATCGCCGCTTCAGTCTCGCATGACGCTCACAATATCATTTCGGCCGGCGTGACGGATGAGGAGATTATTTCGGCCGTCACCGCGGTAAAAGACAGCGGCGGAGGGATGGCGGTCGTGTGTGACGGGATCACAACCGTGCTTCCTCTTCCGTGCGGCGGATTAATGACGCCTCTGCCCTACGAGGACCTCATTATCCGCATGGATGAGCTGGCCTCGCGGCTTCAGGCGACTGGTGCGCCGCCGTCCGCGTTCATGAATCTGTCGTTCCTTTCTCTTACGGTGATCCCTCATCTCAGAATCACGCCGCGCGGCCTTTTTGACGGAGATACGTTCAAAGATGTGCCGATTCTTTTCGAGTAGGGAAAAAGACTATCTGCTTATCACGACATACGTATCACAATGAACTTCACCCGGTTCCTGTCGTTATTCATGATAGCCGCATTTCTGCTTCTGCTCGTTCCAGGCCAGGCTTTGGCAGATCAGGGCGTAGTCATCACGCTGCCCGATGACAATCAGACTGTCGATGATGATAACACCTCTGTGTTTGTGGAAGGATCGAACCGGTACGGGTATCTGACCGTTGACTCGATAGAAGTGACCCCCTCCGGAACCGATGTCGAGATCACCGTGCACTATTCCGTCACTCCCTGGATCGCCTTTCTGGTCTTTCTCTTCGGCAAACAGGATCTGAAGAATCGTGTTCTCTCTGTAGTCGGCTATCCGGAGACGGGAAAAGATTCCCAGGTGGTCACCTATACATATGACGACAACAGCCGTGCAGTTATTACGGTGAAAAATGCGGTGATCAATTATGGTGACGGATCATACTGGTATCCGGCCCATACGTTTGGCACCGTTATCCCGAAACTGACCTTTATCCTCGGTCCGAATGAAACCAAAACCTATACCAATACGCAGGTCATGCCGAAAGGTTTCGGCTATTTCCAGTAAACTATCCGTATCCGTCTTCGAAAAAAAGGATATTTAGGATAGGACATAGGCGGTGTTTCCAATTCGGAAGGGAGATTGTCCGGTTTGGACACCTGAATTTGACAGTTTGTGGAAATACCACATAATGAATACCACGAGATTTTTTTTCAAAATCCTTGATAAACGCTCTCATGAGTCACTTACTTTTCAGAATAAATCTCCAATATTCCATATATTTTTTTGATTAATGGGTGCGGGAGGGCGACTTCGGCGCGGAGCCAGACGCGGCGGAAATATCCTATCTACCATGGCCCTATATGTTTCCGTGTAGTTCTATGGTGATGGAATATTCATATATTACGTACGCGGTGTTGGGGGTGGAGATTCAATTCGGGAAGTGTGAGACTGAGATAATACTCCCAAGCCACTTCCCTTCAAAATATATTTCATAACCCCTAATCCCTTCCATTCTAACTATTCAACGACAGATAAGCTAAGCAGAACGTTATTGTGAGCCTTCGACATACGATATCTCCACCGCGTCGGGCTCGCAAATCAGATATTTGCTCAGCTAAGGTCGCCGGCTATGCCGTCGATCCGCCTCCGCGCCGGTCGCAAACCGTTGGTTTGCTCAAGGCTCGCGTCGCTTTCACTCCCTTTGCCAGTCCCCTCCCGCACCCCCATAAGCAGAAAAAAGGAAAGAGATGTGGGAGAAGTATATTTCCCAACCGTCAAATTCGGGCTACACTAATGCCGTACACGAAATCGAAGTACATCTCATAAGAACCTCTGTTTTTTCCGGTTAAGATCGCACCGCGTAAGTCCTATTAGTATTTTACTTTTTTATATACGGGCTTTCCTTTATTACCTGATGATTCCTCTTCCTCAAGTCTCTCCCGGATCTCCATCCATGTCTGAACTCTTTTCTGCACCCGCGGTCTGAAGTAGATGCCCATAAAAGCGATCGCAAGTCCCATCACCGTAAGAAGCATCATTGCCATGATCCCGTCTGTAGTGGTGAACGGGAATGGTTTGACCGGTGCGATGGAGAGGAAGTAGATCACGGCGCCGTAGGTGATCATTCCTATGGCAACGACGAAGAACGGCACGACGAATATTCTGGAAATACCTTCCTGATTATTCTGGAGGTAATCCGTAATCTTTCCGGCGGCGGCGACAAGGGCGGCGATGATGACCCAGATGACCGCACCAAAGAGGAATGTCAGTGCAAAGTAGAGGACACCTACATCTCCCGAGTTTGGATAATTGGTAATTACGCTCATCAGTCCCGAGATAACTCCGCCGATGACCAGAATCACGGCGACCAGATAGGCTACAAAGGAGAACTGGCCTTTTTTGAACGATTCGATAACGGTATGGCCTGCATAAATGAAGTACTCGTCGAAATTGAATCCCTTAAACAGCAGATATAATCCGATAATTCCGACGGCGACGAGGACTGCGGAAACGCCGGGTGCCAGCAGGGCTACCAAGGCATAGAGAAGAAGGACAAACCCGATCGGGAGCAGGACGCTTTTTGCGATCTTCGGATCGTTCATCAGTTTCTTGATGATATAATACGTGCCTTCGATGTTCGGGAGCTGTTTGATGATCACCCGGATAACGCTGGCTACTTTAATATGGGACTGGATGATCGGAAGGACGTATTCATCTTCGGCTCCGTCGGAGATGAGGATGCATTCGGTCACTTTGGTGGTTTCGATGACCTTTGCCAGAAGATCGCTGACTCTCCTGTCTCCTTCGAGCATATTCATGTGATTTCCGCCGATTACGGCGACTTCCACGTCCTCGCCGTTTGCTTTCAGCTCATCGTAGGTTTTTATGGCCTGAAAAATGGCATTCGTATCGGAATCCTCGGGATCGGCGGTTCCGAGGCGTATTGCTGCATCGAGGCAGGCTTCCCTTCCAACCGCGGGGCTCTCCACGTCGGCCTTATATCCCACGTCGTCATCTCTGTCAATGCTCAGAATAAGAGTCCGTGCCCTCATTGTTATACAGTTACCATTTATGGATTAAATATCTGTGGGAAAAAAGCGGGAAAAAATATAGGTTGTATGTGAAAACTTCAGATAAGCTTTGAGCGCTGAAGTTTTAATAAGTCCTCGGTCGTCAGCTTCTCTCCGCTCTTGAATGCGTTGAAGATGGTTTCTGCTTCCTTTCTTGCGGACTTGTTCTCTTTTACGCTCTTAACTTTCTTCTGCTTTGAGCGGATGCCGGTTAAGACTTTATCATAGTCGCGGAGCTGTTTCTGGCATTCGAGGAACTGTTTGTGTTCTGCATCTGCAGCTTCCTGTGCCTCGACGAACTGCTTGTGTTTTGCGTCTGCGCCTTCCCGCGACTTGTCTGCCTTTCTGTAGCACTCGACCATGAGGTCGTGGTGTTTCTGGGCAAGTTCTGCTTTCTCCGTTACTTCTGCGTGGATTGCGGATGCCTGCTTGCGGAATTCGCGTGCCTCGATTAAGCGGGTGCGGACTTCTTTATTCTGTTCGTGCTCGACTTCCTGGTCCTTGAGTTCGGCTCTGAGCTGTTTGATTTTGTCAACAAGCTCGTTTTCCTTCTCTTTGGACATCTGCTCAGTCTGCTGTCTCTCTTCGAGCTGGTCGATCTGACGCTGGATGTCTTTTGCCGAGGGCTTCTTTTCGTGGCTCTGTGCCGCTGAACCGGTCCCATGCTCGCCCCTGAGAGCATCGATCTCTTCAAAGAGGGTGTTTGCCTTGTCGTTTAACTCGTTCCTCTTCTCTTTCAGGGACTGAACGTCGTTATTGGACTGGTCACGGAGCTCTTTGTTTTTCTGTGCGTCCTCGACATACTGGCGGGTTGCGTTGTTTAACTCGTTTCTTTCGCGGGCAAACTGGCTTGCCTGGGAGTTTAACTCGTTACGCTTTGCTTTGTGTTCTTCAGACTCTTCAAGGAGTAATTTTCTTTTATCGACAAGATCTTCGGTCAACGTTCTTACCTATCCTGAGCAGCCGTCCGCAGAGAGGTGATCTCAAAGGTCGCCCGCGCTGGAGATGATACCAAAATGCATGAAAAATGACGTAAAAACAAGTGCAAAGTTTCAATGATAGTATTCAATCTCCTGTACCGGCGGCCGATTCATTGGAATCTTCCGACTCCGCAGATATACGACTTTCCTATAATTAATGGTGGTATGGGGAAATAAAGGTGTCGTATAATTCCTGTGAAAAAACAGTCTGTTCACCTCAACCCATATATCTGTGGGTCGGGTGTTTACGGGCAGATTATTGTATTTATCTGCCCGGATATATGTCCTTTTGGGAAGCAGAGTTATGGCGACGACGTACCTTTTGGCGTCATGCTTCCCTTCAGTATGTATGAGTGGTGTGTGATACTGATGTTTGGTTGAGTTGGTTTACATGATCCAGTCAAAAGAAGACCCGCTGCGTGCAGTTGCGGTGTTTTGCTGATGGGTGGAAGATGCCGACGGACTCTGTGAGGATTTGTTTGAGCCGGAGTTGCCGATCTGGAATGTGTTGACCGAGTGGCCGCCGAGGACCTGGGGGGACTGGATACCGGTCATGATTGCCATGACGGAGACTTTTCCTTCGAAATCATTGCGGACTCTCGCTCCCCAGATGACGTCTGCGTGCGGGTCGAGTTCGTAGGTGAGCTGCTGGGCGATCTCTTCTGCGTCGTGAAGTGTGAGATCGTTTCCGCCGGTGATGTGGATCAGGCTGCCGGTTGCTCCGCGGAAGTCGATGTCGAGAAGCGGGTGGGCAAGACAGTCGCGAATAACGGACTCGGCCTTGTTCTGCTGTTTGGACTCGCCGACGAGCATGACTGCAAGGCCGCCTTTGCTCATGATGGCGCGTACATCTGCGTAGTCGATGTTGATTAAGGAAGGCTCGGTGATCGTCTCGGAGATGCCTTTGACGGTTTCGGCGATGAGCTGGTCCATGACGGAGAATGCCTGGCCGAGGGGGAGATTCGGTACGAAGTTCTTGAGTCTGTTGTTGTCGAGAACGATTACAGAGTCAGCTGCCTGGCGCATTGCCTCGAGACCGTCTTCTGCTTTCAGCATTCTCGCCCGCTCTACCTGGAACGGATAGCTGACCATTGCAATGACGATTGCTCCGTGCTCTTTGGCGATCTGTGCGACGACGGGTGCCGAGCCGGTTCCGGTTCCTCCGCCCATGCCGGCGGTGACGAAGACGAGGTCTGCATCTTTCAGGATCTCTTCAAGGGTCGGGCGTGCCATCTCGGCGGCACGGCGGCCGACATCCGGGAATCCTCCTGCACCAAGTCCGCGGGTCAGGGATTTGCCGATTAAAACGCGCTTGTCTGCCTGAATCATATCCAGGTGCTGCTTATCGGTGTTGATTGCGATGGTTTCGGAACCGGCGACCTTCATGTTGTGAAGCCTGTTGATCGTGTTGTTTCCTGCTCCTCCGCATCCGACAATGACGATTCTCGGCTGTCCGAGCATGTCGTCGTCATCAACGATCGATGTCGTCTGCATTCCTTTTTCGAGCTCCGAGTTCTTCAGTGCCTCATTGATAATACTCTGCATTTTTGTAAACACCCCAATAATGTAACTGTTATAATCGTGCGTCAAACGTAGATATCTGATCGCTGTCACGCATTATGCGATCTCCTCTCTGCGAGAGGAACTCCCTTACTGCATATCGTACTGCCTCTGAAACGGTCGGAAACTCGCCGGATTCGACAAGTTTTTCAAGCAGTTCGACCTGGTGCGGGGGTAGGCGTATGGTGATTCGGTCCATTTTCTCAGTTCTGACAATTGTCTGCCATATGTCTGCCATTTGTCTGACATATGTTAGACATTGGGCTGACGTATGATCTTGGACAAAATCTAATTGGATGTTAGTGTATATAATACTATCGTGTGATATTCGCGTGTTAAAACAAAATCAGTTTCCATATGCTGTCTATTTATGCCGCAAGAAACCAAGTTTATAGTACAAAATGCAGAAACATTTTCCTGAGAAAGCGGTGCACGGCGGCCGAATTATTGCTTTACGCCAGAAATACGGCCCCGATCTTCTTGATGTGAGTGCAAGCATGAATCCATTTTTACCTCATTTGCCTTGCGATTTCAGGGATGTTGATCTCTGCGTGTATCCTGATGATACATATAGTGCGTTAAAGGATAAAATTGGTCATGTTTTCTCCCGAAGTTCCGATGAGATATGCGTTGGAAACGGCTCGGCGGAGCTGATCCGCGTTTACTGCAGTGTTGTTCTCTCTTCAAAGGACGCGGTCAGGATCGACCCGCCTACGTTTGGGGAGTATGCGCTTTCCGCAAAACTGGCCGGTGCAAAGGTCGTTTCCGGCAGCGATGCGGATCTTTTGGTCATATGCAATCCGAACAACCCCACGGGAATTCTGCAGTCACGCGATGAAATGCTCGCTCATTTGGATGACTGTGCGAAAAAGAATTCCCGGCTCTTCGTGGATGAGGCATTTATGGAACTCGCAGCACGCGATGAGTCCATTTCGGATATCCGGTCAGATGATCTTTTTGTGATGCGTTCGATCACCAAATGCTTATCGGTTCCCGGCATTCGATTCGGTTTCGGGTTCGGTCCGGCCGATCTGATCGAGAAAATCGAGACGGTCCGAATCCCCTGGACGGTGAACGCATTTGCGGAAGCCTTTACCATGCAGGCGCTCGATCACTACGGTGAACTTGTTGATTCTGCAGAAAAAATATCTCGGGAACGGGAATGGTACTTCGCCCGACTCACTGAACTCGGGCTCTCTTTTGCGCCAAGTTCGGTGAACTATATATTAGTGCGTCTCGGCAGGAATGCATCCGCGTTCACCGATGCGATGCTGAAACACGGTATTCTCGTCAGAGACTGCACGTCCTTTGGTCTTCATGACTCGATCCGCATTTCGATCGAGACCCGGGAGAAGAACCTCCGTGTCGTGGAGGCTTTGAGAGAATGCTTGCGCTGATCCTTGCCGGAGGGGAGGGATCCAGGCTCCGCCTTGGCGAAAAAGCTCTGGTTATGGTCCATAACCGGCCGATGATCGCCTGGGTGCTCGAGGCATTCATGGAAGCGGGATGCGAGCCGATCGTCGTCACGTCCTATAAAACCCCGTTTACCCGGAACTGGTGCCGTGCAAATGATGTTGCCTTCATTGATACGCAGGGGACAGGCTATGTCGAAGATCTCTGCGAAGCAGTAGAAATCTCCGGAGAAGACGGCCCGCTCTTTACGTCCGCCGCCGACATCCCCTGCCTCACAGCCGATATTATTGAGCAGGTACTCAATGCATATCATTCATCGGACAAACCTGCCTGTTCGACCTGGGTTCCGCTGACGCTCTGCGAACGATACGGTATGCAGCCGAGATACCGCGAGGAGATCAACGGCGTTCCGGCAACGCCGTGTGCGCTCAATATTTTCATGGGTAGTCTCGTTGCCGAGGTGCAGGACGAACTCTGTCTTTTGCTGGATGAGCCGGGTCTCGCGTTCAATATCAATACGCGTGAAGAACTTGCTGTTTTAGAGCGGGAATTTTGTTCCGTTCGACCTTGTTAGCGAACACCTTTTTTTCTGCAAACCCGAAAAGCCGTAAGTATAAACACTCCGTCCCGCCAATACTATCTACTCAACATGGCAGATGCAGATATTCGAAACGATATATATGTCCTGGCACTGGAAAACGCCGTGAAACATAAGGCCGTTCCCCGTGCCGGCGCGATTCTTGGATGCGTGATGGGTGCCCACCCCGAACTTCGAAGCAAGGCAAAAGAGATCAATGCTCTTATTCCGGAGATCCTCGAAGAAGTCGCCGCTCTTTCGATCGAAGAACGCGAAGAGAAACTGATGTCTCTCAATCCCTGGGCAATAGAAAAGATGCATGAGAAGAAGGAGATGAGCCATGAACTTCCCGATCTTCCGAACGCAGAATCCGGAGTCGTCATGCGTTTTGCGCCAAATCCGTCCGGCCCTCTTCATCTGGGACACGCTCGCGCCTCGGTTCTAAACGACTACTACGTGAAAAAATACGGCGGCAAATTCTATTACCGCGTCGAAGATACCGATCCGAAACGCGTTGACCCAGCAGCATACGAGATGGTCACCGAAGATCTTGCATGGCTCGGCATCGGGATCACCGATGTGGTGTATCAGTCGGATCGTTTTGCTATCTACTACGAGTATGCACGAAAACTCCTCAAACTCGGCGGGGCATATATGTGTACCTGCGATAACAACGAGTTCCGCGAGAAAAAGCTCAAGATGATCGTCTGTCCCTGCCGCGAAATTTCCCTCGAGGAGAATCTGAAAAGATTCGACGATATGCTTGCCGGAAATTATGCCGAAGGCGAGATCACGCTCCGGGTAAAGACCGATATTGCTCATCCGGATCCGGCCGTTCGTGATTTTGCCGCGATGCGGGTTCTGACCAGCACGCCTCACCCGAGAAAACCGGAGATCTATGTCTACCCGCTGATGAACTTCTCGGTCGCGGTCGATGATCATCTGCTTGGAATGACGCATGTTATCCGCGGGAAGGATCATATTGCGAACACCCGCCGGCAGGAGTACATCTACAACTACTTCGGCTGGAAGATGCCGTACTTCTATCATTACGGAAGAATGTCCATTGCCGGACTCGAACTTTCCACGTCCGGCATGCGCAAAGGGATCAACGAAGGTCTCTACACCGGATGGGACGATATCCATCTTGGAACCCTCCGCGCTCTTGCCCGCCGCGGAATTCAACCTGAGGCAGTTCGCGCTGCCACGGTCGATATCGGTATGGGGGATACGGACATATCGTTCTCCTGGGAGAATCTGTTTGCCCAGAACAAAGCGGTCATCGATGCCGGTGCCGATCGGTACTTCTTCGTTCCGGACGCCGTTGAAGTGGAGATCACCGGCGCTCCCAAGACCGAGGCACATGCTCCGGTATATCCGAATCAGCCCGATAGGGGAGAACGCGTTCTTCCGTTCACGGGCCGCGTTCTTCTGCCGAAGAGCGAGATGGAAAAAGGTGGGATGCTTCGACTCAAGGATCTGTTCAATATAAATATCACCGGTCCGAACTCTGCCGAGTATGCGGGAGATTCGCTTGCCGAGGCGCGTTCTCAAAAGGCAGTGATTGTTCAGTGGCTTCCGATCGAAATGGCTGCTCCCTGCTCGCTTCTTATGCCGGAAGGCATCTTCGAAGGATTCTGTGAGCCGGCGGTTCGCGGGTATCTCGGCCGGATCGTTCAGTTCGAGCGGGTCGGTTTTTCCAAGATCGATGCCGTGAATGATGGAAAAGTGATCGCCGACTTTACACACCGCTGATGTCGGCGTCCGAGGTTGCTGGGCTTCTGTCCGGGGAGGTGGTCACGCTTTCGCATATCCGCCGTGCCATTCACCATCTCCCAAAATCGTGTCGCGCCGTTCTTTACGACGAGGCACACCCCCTCCATCCTTCTGCGGTCGGCGAATTTTTCGAAGCACTTTCCTATGAACTTCTTTTGAGCGCATCGGAAAACTCCTCTTCCGTTGTCTCGATTGCCGCGAAACTTGCCGACGCGGTTTTTATTCCGTATGATAAATACTCCCCCGATGGGTTGTGGTACTCGCGGGACGGCGGCATTCGGTTTAAGATGAAGGGCCGCGTCGCTGCGGAGATGGATCATCTCATCAATACCAGTGACGGGGTTCGTATCTTCGGGGAGGTGATCTCCGGTTCTGCAGGGACCAAAGGATTTTTATCCGAGATTGCGGTGAAAAAAGCTCTTTTGTCCGAGATCTACGGTGACCCGGTCGAGTTTCTGTTAGTTCTCCCCTACGAGCCTCACTCCGGTCTTCGGTGCGTGGGAGAGAACGATGCCTTCGCGGTCATTCCCGATGGGGATACTCTTTACAGAAATGTGCCGAGGTCCGAGGTGATGATGCGAAAGCTTTCCCCGGCGAAGAGTTCGAAACGGGTGGACGGCAGGCTCTGGTAAATTTTTCGCAGTTGTAAGTCTTATCTGATTTAGGGGGCGCGGGAAGTGACTGCGGGTCGGAGACTCAGTCGACGACCTTAGCTGAGCAAATCTTTGATTTGCGATTCGGCGCGGAGCCCGACGCGGTGGAATATCCTGTTTTCAAGATTTAGATGGGAGTAATGGTGATTTGCCCGTCGAGGAATTCTGTAATATCAAATATTATATAAAAAAGAGAGGTGGTCAGAGTGCATTTACCAGAGATTTTCTGGTAATGAATCCGACGACCTTCTCGCCTTCTGCGACCGGAACGGTACTGATATTTTTCGTAAGCATCATATCCACTACTTTGGCAACAGGGGTGTTTATCTGCATAGTAATGAGGGGTGTTGACATGATGTCTCCTGCGGTTACGTTTCGGAGCGCGTTGTCGAAGTGTTTGTCGATCTCGCTTTTCAGTTTTACGAGGACCTTAGCAATATCCGTTTCCGTGACAATGCCGACGGATTTGTTTCCGTCCATCACGATAAACCGGGTTGCGCCGTTGTTTGCCATTCTGCGGTGAAGCTGGACGAGGCGGTCGTCCGGCGTGATACGGGGGGCAATCTCGGTGAATGTATCCAGCGGTCCTTCGGGAACCATATGTCTCAGCAGGTCGCCTTTCGTGACCTGACCTATGAGCCGGTGTTCTTCATCCCAAACAATAACAACCTTGTATCTTTGGAGAAGCGGGACGAGTAACTCCGCGTCCTGATCCTGATAAACCGAGGTAAAGTCCTCTTTCGTGACGCTTGCAACACGAATCTGGGAAGCCGGAATATTGCCGGTTTTTTTGCTTCCCATCTTTTCTGCGATGGTCCTACGGGCTGCCGTACCTACGACTACGTGGTCGTTAGTGACGACGATCGGATCGATCCCTTCGGCAAGCATCTTTGAAAGAGCTTCCGGGATCAGTGCAGATTTTGCAATCGAAACGGGTTTGGACATTACGTCTTTTACGGTTAGTTTCTGGTTCATGTTTGCTTCCTCATCTTTGAAGAGTTTTATTCAATTGTGCGGCGGAAAACACCGTTGTGCTTTGCAGTCCAACGCCTGCAGAGGATGTTTTCGGGTTTCCACCAGATGAATCGCCTGCATATATTTTCAGGCGCCATATGGTGAAATGTTCAGATCGTTCCTGTGAGAGCCTTTACCAGATCGAATTCGGTCACGATGCCGCTCAGCTTTCCTCCGTCCATTACTGGGAATGCTCCAATCCCGCGGTTCAGCATCTCCTGCGCCACCACGCTGATCGGCATGTCGGTTGCGACCGTTCTGATGTCGGAAGCCGTCATCACATCCCTCACCGGGAGGCTGAGGACTTCATCAATGGTTCCGGTGTGCATCTCGGAAAAGACTCTGCCGTTTCCAAGATAACCCATGATGTCCGTTGCCGTGATCATTCCAAGCAGTATCCCGTCCTTTACTACGGGCAGCCGGCGGTATCCGTCATCGACTATCTGTTTTGTTACATGGCTGAGAGGAAGGTCGGGTGCGACCTTCTTCGGACACGGGGTCATGATCTCGTCGACCACCAGATCCGACTCTTTTCCGGCAAGCATCCGTATCAGATCGTATTCTGTGATGATGCCTGCAATGGTTGAGTCAGGGTTCAGAATCGGAAAACCTCCGTGTCCTGTTTCCAGAAGGATGTTTGCCGCTTCCTTTACGGTCGTCGACGGCGAAAAACCGGTCACATTTTCCGTGGCGATTTCCCGCAGACTCTCATTCAAGGCGGCCAGAAGATTTCCCTTATGCTTGTTTGCAATAAGGTTGTATCTGCTGCCCCCTCCCATCATGTCTATAACATCAGTGATCGTTACAATCCCAATAAGTTTCTTGGTTCCGGGATCCGTGATCGGCAGGCGACGAAAGTTGTGCCGGCTCATCATCTGGATCCCTTCGATGATACTCATCGTTGGAGGCACCGAGATGACATTCAGACTTGCGATATCAAGAACGCTGTTCTTTTTTCCTTTGGATTGTTTTGCTGGTGATGTCATGTTTTTACCAACGCTAGGGTGGTATAATGAGTTAATGCTCTGTCATGACTTAATAGGCTTATGATATGAGTATTTTTTCGCGTTCGCGCGAAAATTCATGGACATTATTGGGGTATTTGTCTATTCCTTTTAAATATTTTTGGTCATACGTTGTTTAGCCGAAGGTCCACGATCCGGAGGGTCAGCTCATGGAGAAAGAAGATGATTTACACCTCGTATCGACGTGCATTTATCGCCGGACAATAGCATGAGGTTTATATCACATTAGGGGAGAATATACTACATAGTCCAATTTAGGTGTTTTCATGGTAGCATTTCCTCGTATCAGAAGCTTTTTCGGAAAGCTGTTTGGCAAAAAACGCTCGCGGGTGGGCATCTACGGTCCGCCGAATGCGGGTAAAACCACACTTGCCAACCGTATTGTCCGCGATGTGACCGGTGAGGCAGTTGGCCCAGTCAGCGAAATCCCTCACGAAACGCGTCGTGCGAGAAGAAAGGAAGGCGTCGAGATCAACTCGGGAAGCAGCAAACTGCTGATCGATATCGTCGATACGCCGGGAGTCACCACAAAGATCGATTATCACGAATTTCTGGAATACGGTATGGACCAGGACGAAGCCGTAGCCCGTGCCCGTGAAGCGACTGAGGGTGTTGCCGAAGCAATGCACTGGCTGCGTGAGGATATCGACGGTGTGATCTACGTTCTCGACAGTACCCAGGATCCGTTCATGCATGTAAACATCATGATGGTGGGTATCATCGAATCCCGTAAACTCCCAGTCATTATCGTCGCAAACAAGATCGATCTGCCGGATGCCGCCCCGCAACGGATCAAGAGTGCCTTCCCCCAGCACCCGGTGGTCCTGGTCTCCGGTCTCGAGGGTCATAACATGGACGAGCTTTATGCGAAGATCGCCGAGGTTTTCAGGTGAGGTAAATGATTCAGGGAGTTCAGATTGATATGCTGTCTGCGGACCGCCTGTCCAGAATGACGTCGTATGAAAAGATACGGCTGATTCTGGACGATGTCAGGCAGGGCAGCGTTGTCGTTCTCGAGCAGGGCCTAACCCCGGAGGAACAGGGCAAGCTCCTCGAGACGACCATGATGGAGATCACGCCTGGCGGTTTTTCCGGGATCGAGATCGAAACATATCCTTCGGTCGGAGGCGACAAAGGATTCTTTACGAAGGTATTCGGTAAGAAGAGCAATGCTCCGCGGCTGATGGTCATCGGCCCGGTCGATCAGCTCAAAATGCTTTCCCGGGAAAAAGACAGACTTATTGCTTGGGCTTCAGCAGCACAGTAATCCATGCCGCACACGTGTACAAAATGTGGACGCGAGTTCCGTGACGGATCGGTCGAGATACTTCGCGGATGTCCGAGCTGCGGGGGAAAAAAATTCCTCTACGTAAGTGACCGTGTGAAAAACGCGGATGTTTTAGAAGAGAAGTCTATCGAAAAAATCGCCGAGGAAACCGAGCAGGAAGTGCTCGAAGTAAAACACCTGGGTCCGGCTACCCGTCCGACCGATATTCTGGAGCGTGTCGAGAGTGTTCGCATCGTCAGTAAAGGCAGTTATGAACTGAACCTCGAACGGCTTGCAGAATCCCAGGATATTATCATAGGAATGGGAGACGACGGCAAATATATGCTTGATCTTCCCTCCATGTCGAAAAGAAAGAACGATCCTAAAAAGAAATAGGATCACGTCTATTTTTCAGACCTTTTGAACTGATTTTTACGCCGCATATCGCGGTGTCATTTTTGATAATGCTGTGGAAAAATCATCTGAATACTAAAAAAATCTGAAAAAACAAAGCGGGCCTAAAGGGATTTGAACCCCTGACCTACGGATTAAGAGTCCGTCGCTATTCCTGACTAAGCTATAGGCCCTGTTATCTGTGTCGTTTGACCTAATTACATATGTCATAGGAATATTTATAGATTTTCTTCAGTCATTTTTGCAGCTGTTTAATCTCCATATCATTAATATCCAACCAATACCAATATGATACTTATGGTTGAGACTGATGGGACTCAGGCCGTATCCCCGAAAAATAAAAATAAACAGATAAAATATCTCATGCTGGGATGCGGGAGTATTGGGTATAATGTACTTGAAGAACTGAGCGAATCGAATGAAAACATTCTGATCATTGATTCGGATGAAAAACGGATCGATGATCTCCGCGACCACCGTCACCAGGCAACCGTCGGGGACATCAGCGATCCGCTGATTCTCCAAAAACTTCCCGAACCCGAAGTGGTTTTTATTCTTTCCTCGGACAAAGACGCAAATCTCTCCGCGGTTCAGAACATCAGAAAAGCTTACCCCAATGCAAATATCATCGCCCGTGCCGTGGACCTTTTTTCAACCGATCAGTTAGCTGACAACGGGGCCGATGTGGTATTATATCCGCAGAAGGTCGTGGCCAAGTCTGCTGTAAACCATATGACGAATCTCATCGCATCCAGAAATGCGCAGAGACTTTACTCGCTTCTTTCGTCATGGTCGGGGACACTCGGCATCATTACGCATAAAAATCCGGATCCGGATGCAATTTCCAGTGCGATGGCATTATCGGTGATCGCAAACGATGCCTCGAACGGCAAACTGGCGACCCGAATCCTCTACGAAGGCAACATCGGTCATCAGGAAAACCGTGCGTTCGTGAACCTTCTCGAGATCAAGATGGAGCATCTCACAAAAGAGATCCTTGCCGAATGCAATTATCTGGCTCTTGTCGACTGCGTTGGTCCGGGGATGAACAATGATCTTCCGCCAAGTACCAAGATCAACATCATCGTCGATCATCACAGCGTCGAAGGTGTGGTGCGGGAGTATAAACCCGAGTTCCTTGAATCCAGGCCCGACGCCGGCGCGACCGCCTCCATTCTGACGCAGTATCTTCAGGAACTGTATCTCCCGATCGATACGAAAGTGGCGACCGCCCTTTTCTACGGGATTCGTGCGGACACGCATGAGTTCCAGAGAAATATTTCCTCTCAGGATCTCTATAACGCGTCGTTCCTTTTGCCGCATGCCGACCGTGCCCTCCTTGAAATCATCATGGCTCCATCCCTCTCCCAGGAAACGGTTGAGGTTTTAGGAAATGCGATCATGAACCGCGAGGTAAAACAGGGCTATCTCTTTTCCAATGTAGGGTATGTCAGAAACCGGGATGCTATTCCCCAGGCCGCAGATATGCTTCTGACACTTGAAGGGGTCACAACGTCGATGGTCTATGGAATCACCGATACGCACATCACCCTTTCGGCCAGAAACAAGGATATCCGTCTGCATGTCGGCGATGTGATGAAGGAGGCCTTTGCCAAGATCCCCGGCGCATCTGCCGGAGGCCATGCGACAATGGCGGCCCTTTCCATCCCGCTGAACGCTTTTTCCATGGTCAGAGACAAAGAAGAACTCCTTTCCATGGTCATCGACCCCATTCTCTCCAATTTCATGAAACTCGTTGGCATTTCCGATGGAGATGGGGATGAGGTCTGAGGACTGGGAACCCTATTACGTTCGTATCCTTGCGTATTTCGGATTCTCGCGCGAGGATGATGAGCGTTCTGCCGAGATCCTGTCATCACTTCTGGTAAGAGACGACATCGCACTTCTGGAGGATACGATCCGCGGGAAGGACTGCCTTGTCTGCGGGAATGCTCAGTCACTTCCCGCCGATATAAAAAAAACCGACTTCACGGGTAAAGTCGTTATCGCAGCGGATGCGGCGGCCAGCGTGCTTTTTTCTAAGGGAATCAGACCCGACATTATTCTCTCGGATATCGACGGAATGGATGAAGATTGCCTGAAAATGAACGATGCCGGAACGCTTCTGGTTCTGCATGCTCATGGGGACAATATTCCGCTGGTCCGTTCCTGGGTCCCGAAGGTCCGCGGTCCAATCGTTGGAACAACGCAGAGTACGCCTCTCTCGAACGTCTATAACTTCGGCGGCTTCTCAGATGGGGACCGGTGCGTGTTTGCAGCTCACGAGTTCGGGGCAAACTCCGTGGAGCTGATCGGATTCGATCTTGACGATAAAAGTGTGGATCCGGTCAAACACGGAAAACTGATGATTGCCCGCAAACTTCTCAAACAGGCTGGTCATGATGTCTGATGCGGTAATTATCGACGGGTATGTGGATGAGCCGGCATGCCTCGGGGTCCCGCCCTACATCTCTCCATATATTCGAACCGTTGCAGGCGTCCTAAAAGAGCATGGGTACTCCGTTCGGTACGTGACGATCGACGAACTTCGCAGAGATCCGCTCGCCGTTCCAAAACTCCGCGAAGCGCCGGTCGTCGTGATGATCGCCGGAGTTACCGTTCCGGGAAAATATCTGTCCGGAACGCCGGCAACGCTTTCCGAACTCCAGCAGATCGGTTTTACTCTTCGCGGGAAAACCGTATCGCTCCTGGGAGGTCCTATCGGATTCGGCTACTCGCCTCAGGGTGGTGCCAGGGCGGTAAAAGAGGCGGTATCCGGCTGGACGGCGATGCTTACCGGAGAACCGGCTGCGGCTCTGGATGCATATCTTTCTGGAGGAGAGCCAGATGGAATACTGTCCTATCCCGATTATGACAGATGGGCGGTTCTCGGTGCGGAGATAATCCGCAGGCACCCGTTCTATCCGCATGTGATGTGCGAACTTGAAACGGCAAAGGGGTGTTTCCGCTGTATTTCGGGCGGCTGCTCGTTCTGCACCGAACCGTTTTACGGAATGCCGCGGATGCGGAGTATCGAAGGTGTCGTCTCTGATGTATCTGCTCTTTCAAAAGCCGGGGCTAAACATTTCCGGCTGGGCCGTCAGCCAGATCTGCTGGCTTTTGGGACATCCGGTTCCGAGTATCCGAAACCCAAAACCGACAAACTTCGTGCATTGTTTTCCGGAATCCGCCAAGCTTCACCCGATCTTTTGACCCTGCATATCGACAACGTAAATCCCGGGACGATCGCCCGCCATGAAGAAGCCTCCCAGGAGGCGCTTCTGGCAATTGTCGAAGGACATACCGAAGGAGACATTGCTGCGTTCGGCGTCGAGTCGGTCGACCCGGCGGTGATTAAGGCAAACAATCTGAAAGGATCGCCGGAACAGATTTACCGTGCGGTCGAGATCGTGAATGAAGTGGGCGCCGTACGAAGAAACGGCATTCCTGAACTTCTTCCGGGTCTGAACTTCATCGGCGGACTTGCCGGAGAAACGGCGGAAACGTTTGCTTTGAACAAAGCCTTTCTGGAAAAAATCCTCACCGCCGGTCTCCTTGTCCGGAGAGTAAATATTCGCCAGCTCATGCCGTTTGAAGGGACGAAGGCCTATGAGAACAACTGTCTTGGCATGCACGACAAACTGTTTCATCAGTTCAAGGACGACGTCAGAAGTACGTTCGATGTTCCGATGTTGGAACGGGTCTTTCCGGTCGGGACCGTTCTTCGCCGTGTTCTCATAGAAGTAACGGGTCAGGTCTCCTTCGGCCGTCAGATGGGAACATATCCGGTATTGGTCGGAATACCTATGCAGATTCCCTGCGGCACTCTTCTGAATACGGCTGTTGTCTCCTACGGCGCACGAAGTCTGACCGCCCTTCCGGTCCCGATACAGATCAACACATTGCCGGCTTCAGCCCTCAAATGGATCCCCGGCGTATCCAAAAAACTTGCACAGACAGTCGTTGCGGGAATGCCGTATGCCGGGGCAGCCGATCTCAAAAAAGTGATAACTTCGGCAGAAGTCGACCCGCTTCTGCCGCTGATGGAGTTTTAAAGCTCTTTTTCCAGAATGAGCCTTGAAATATTCGGATAAAAATATTTGTCCTCTCTTTTTCTGATCTGAAATCCTTTTTTCAGATAGAACCTGACTTTGACAGTTGTCAACTCCCCCCTTTAGCGCTCTCGCTCCTCCCCCTTCTAAAAATGGGAAAAAAGAGGATTTGACAGTTGCCTCTTCTCCCCTATCCAGCCTCACCCCACCCCGCATTTTAGCCCGAGTATCGCCGTATTCAGCGCATCAAAATTGGAAAACAAACATCGGTGACCTCTCTCTTTCCCCTTCATCATCGTAACTGTCAAATTCATCAGCGAATATTTGATGAATTTTGTAGCCACATGCTTTGCTTCCGGAACCTCATATCGCACCAGAGACACAAACAGCTGTGCCAGAAACCCGATCAGAATTGCGCCGCGAATACTATTTTCCGTCCATACCCTCAGTGGTTTAATCTCGATCTCATTCTTTAGCGAATGAAAGATCTTCTCAATCGAATCCTTTTTTCGGTAGCGTTCAAGCGCTTCTGCAAGTGTCAAATTCCTGCTTGAAGTTAGGGCGAAAAATCCCCCTCTTCCAGTATTCAGCTTCTCCCGGAGAAACGCAAGCGCCTCCTCTTCCGACATCTGCAGGAGCTTTGTCTGAACGGAATAGGTAATCTTCACCAGCGGATTTGAGATCCCAATCTTCTTCGGCAGCTTTTTGTTTCGGGAAATACACTCCTGAATCACCTCCGCCTCCATGAACTGCCGGTACACTTTCCGTGACAAAGCATCCAGATTCTGCGCCTCGAGCCCCTGCGAGAAATAGAAATAGGTTACACTGCCAGGTTTCACGATTTTGATACCATATATACCCTGTTTTTCCGTTTGCTCATCAAGATTGAGCTGAACAGGCTTCCTCTGCCAAAACGTTTTGATGATCTTATCGTCACTGGTGTTCAGTTTCTTTGCGGTCAAATAGTCATGACCGCACACCTCCACGAGCTCCAGATTTTGTTTTGATCCGGCTCCTTTATCGAAGATAACCATGGAACCTTCGGTGAGTTTTTTCTGGGATTGGAGGAAGGTTGACCGGAAATGGGTAACGTCATTCACATTTCCAGCTTTCACCGTTACGCCGATCGGTACATTGATCGGGTGAGCAAGTTCGGTGATCCCAAGAGTTATCTGCAGTTTATCTGGTCGATGATCACGACTGTAGCCGTATTTCCCCAAAGGTGAAGCACTGCCGTGAAGAACAAGACTTGTCCAGTCGAGATTTACGTCGGTGTGCTCGAACTGACAGCGGGAAAATATTCTCTCCTGGAGTCCGGAGATGATGAATGCACTGTTTTGCCCGAGCATTTCCAGAAGACGATACAGCGTTTTTCCCGTGAACGAAGGGAGATTATAGTATTCTCTGGTTTCCGGCTGCATGAGCCAGGAATGAGCTCTTTTGATGCTGAAGTTGTCGCTGAGTTTGTAGGCGGCGAGGGCTTTGATCAGGGTGGAGATGTCGATTCCTTTCTTTTTCAGCGGGGAGAAGAGGGAGACAAGGTCAAGGGAGGTGAACATTTTTTCGCTGAGGAGGAGCGGGCCAATCGGAAAAGATATGTGGGGAGTGGGTGTAATATTGAGTGTCTCTGTGAAGCGGTTAGTTTTCATTTTGGTCAATTTAAATTGACGCCTGACAGGGACTAGTTTTCTCTTTTGTTGCGT